>CBDUZY010000574.1:0-2361 GCA_965371825.1 uncultured bacterium | reverse complement strand
ATCATTCGACGAGCTCTCCAGACGCAAGTTCATCGAGTACTTCATCGGGGTCGAGTTCGAGGTGCCGGTCGGGAACCGCGGACCGCGGGCCGCTCACCGCCGGTCCCAGCTACTCTACGATCAACAGGTCGTCCAACTGAAGGCCGTGCTCGAGGACGTAATACTGGACACGAACATCTCGGTACGGGCGGTCTCGACGGCGTATGACGCTATCTCTCCGGCGTTTGAGTCGGCCGAGGCCCGTGAGCGCGAGGTCGAGTCGATCGTCGCCCGCGCGGAACGGAAAGACCTGAACACCCTCAACAGCGAGCTCGGCGCCCGTCAGAGCCTGGCTAGCGCCCGGCGAACGCTGGTGGCGGCCATGATCCAGTACAACATCTCTCTGATCGACCTCGAACGCGCCAAGGGCACGTTGCTCGAGTACCACAACGTCGTCATCCCCACGGAGGGCGATTGACGCGATCACGGCATTGCCAGTCGCTCAGATGAGCGGTTCCGCCGTTTACGTCGATGGGCGGTAGCAGACAATCCACGTAATTCCGACGACACCGCGCCACGAACAGCGCGACAGGCTACAATCATGCCGTGGGAACGCTTCGGCGGGGACATCGAGGCTCGGCACGGAGTGACAGCGATTACGACACCCGACAACATTCCGCTCCGGCAGTTCAGGGACCATCCGCGCGACTGGCGCGAGAACCTCTACGCCTATCCGGTCGTCTCGCGGCGCAGCGGGGGCCTAAGCATCGGGGTGAACCTGAACCCCGACACCGCCTGCAACTTCGACTGCGTGTATTGTCAGGTCGATCGGACGGGTGAGCCTCGTGTCCGGAAGGTCGACGTCGCCCGATTGGGCGACGAACTAGCCGGAATGATCGAAGAGGCCACGAGCGGCCGCCTGTTCGACGATCCCGCGTTTTGTGACGTACCGACCGAGATGCGAACGGTGAAGGATATCGCCTTCTCCGGCGACGGTGAACCGACGACATGTCCGAAGTTTCTCGAGTGCGTGCAGCTCGCCGCCCGGCTCAAAGTCGAGGCCGGGCTGGACGATACCAAGATCGCCTTGATCACCGACGCCTGCTACCTGGCCCGCCCGCAGGTCGTGTCCGCATTGGAGGTCTTGGACGGCGCCAACGGCGAGATATGGGCTAAGCTCGACGCGGGAAGCGAGGACTACTTCCGGCGGGTGAATCGGCCGAACTTCCCTCTGCAACATGTGATCGACAACATCATCGCCGCCGCCCGCGTTCGACCGGTGGTGATCCAATCGCTGTTCATGCGACTCGACGGCGTGGGCCCTGACGAGGTCGAGTTGAGCGCATTCGTCGATCGACTTACCGAGATCACGCGAGCGGGCGGGCGGATAGGTTATGTTCAGATCTACACGATTGCCCGCCGTCCGGCCCAGGATACCGTCGTCGCACTGTCCGATAACGAGGTCGACCACATCGTTCGAACAGTGGGCGAGCGAACGGGTCTTTGCGCCGAGCCCTTCTACGGAGTCATGTAGCCACCGAAAAGCGACCGGAGCGTTCCTATAACCGGGAACGAAATCGCTTGCCGATCGCCGGATTGTCAAATACGTCTTCTAACTGAGACCCTCTCCAAGTAAGATGGGAGAGAGTAGCACGGTTTGCGCCCGCGTTACCTGCTCGGGCCGTGCGGGGGCGAGAGGCCGTTCGGTGGAGGGGATCGGGTTTCATCCCAGCCTTCCGCGGCATCTCCACAGATAAGACGTCAAGTAGGCGGAACATCATGAAACACGTTGCGATCATGTTGTACACAGTCGGTCTGGCTGTGGCCACGCTGTCGACTCAGGCCGTTCGGGCCCAGACACCGGTGGGCACGGCCTTCACTTATCAAGGGCAGCTCAAGCAAGGCGGTGTGCCGGTCAACGGAGCGGCGGACATCCAGTTCACTCTGTGGAGTGCGCCCGTGGATGGCGACGCGCAAGGCACTATCGAATTCGTTGGAGTGGACGTTAGGAACGGGTTGTTCACGGTCTCGCTCGATTTCGGCGCGGGCGGATTCGACGGAAGCGCGCGGTGGCTTGAGATCCACGTGCGTTACCCGCCTGACGCAGGACCTTTTCTGCCGCTCAGCCCCCGGCAGCGGATTTCGCCGACACCTTATGCATTAGCGCTGCCCGGTCTGCGAACGCAGCAGAACGACACCAGTCCAAACGTGATCGGCGGTTGGAGGGAGAATGCTGTTACGGTAGGTGTGGTTGGCGCAACGATCTCCGGTGGCGGAGCGACCATCTCAGATCTCCTCCCGAATCGCGTGACTGACGACTATGGAGCCAAAGGGGTATTCAGTTGGCTCCAGTAGCTACGACTGCCGATGCTCCGGGCCGTT
>CBDUZY010000573.1:0-2370 GCA_965371825.1 uncultured bacterium | reverse complement strand
TCAGTGCGGTCCGCTCGCGGTTTACAACGCCGCCCTTTTCGACGGGCTGCTGGGCGAGGACACAACGATTCTGCTCGACATCGGTGCGGAGAACACGGACCTGGTCATCGCCACAGCGGACAGTTTCTGGACCAGGACCGTGCCGGTTGGCGGCAACAAGCTGACCGAAGCGCTCGTGAAGTCGTTCAAGCTCTCGTTCTCGAAAGCGGAGAGTCTCAAGCGGACCGCCGCGACGAGCAAGTACGCCCGGCAGATCTTCCAGGCGATGCGCCCGGTGTTCGCCGACCTTGTCCAGGAGCTGCAGCGCTCGGTCGGGTTCTACACCACAAACCGTCGAGACGCCCGTGTGGAGAAGGTGGTAGCGGCAGGCAATGGGTTCCTGCTCCCGGGGCTCCAGAAGTACCTTCAACAGAACCTGAACCTCGCCGTCGAGCGTCCCGACGCTTTCAAGAATGCAATCTCATCCCCCGCGGCCTCCGACGAGAGCTTCAAGGAGCAACTCTTGAGCTTTGCCGTTGCTTATGGACTCGCCTTGCAGGGGCTGGGGATGACGAAGGTCACCAGCAACCTCCTTCCCATGGAGATCGCCAAGCAGGCCACATGGCGCAAGAAGCGACCGGCATTCGCTGCCGCTGCCGCTTGTCTGGTCCTCGCCGGGGGGCTGATCTGGTTCCGCCAGGCGTCGGACATGAGTGCTCTTGCGGCGAGTTCGGCGGGGATCGAGAGCGTGGTGGTTCGCGGCGAGGATGCCAATCGGATCATCGAAAACGGGCCACCGGCGTCCGACTCCCCTCGGGCGAAGGCGCAAGCCGTCCTGCTCGCCGGCCAGGAGATGAAGAAACAGCTTTCCAGGTTAAGCGGACAGGGCAACAGGGAGCAATCCGAAGCCGAAGAACTCATCGCCATACAGCGGAGCAAATCGCTCGTACCGGGGATCCTCCAGGCGATTCACGAAGCGGTCCCCGTGGAAGAAGGCGCGCTCGCGCAGGCTAAGACACAGGCGGAAATGCTCGAAGCCATTGCTCGCGGTGACGTCCCGCCCCGCGGGGAGCGCAAAACGGTGACCATCGAGTTCCTCGATATGCGGTATGAGCCGGACCTGAGACTCTATACGTGGGACAGCGTGATCGACGTGCCGCCGCCGATTAACGACCACGACATCGAGGGAGACGACGAGCTCCCCGGCATCTACGTCAAGATCCGTTGTACGACGCCGAACTCGGGCGGGCTGTCCTTCATCCGTGACACATTCATGGAGTCACTCCGGAGCATCGGCCGCCGGCCGGGCGAAGGGTTCTACTTCGATCATATCATCGTGTATGAAGGAGCGAAGGTCGAGGGCGGGGTCGACTCGGGAGGGTTGGGTACACGGTCGAGCTTCGGCCGCGGTGGCGGAACACGCGGCGGAGGATCGGATGTCGATCCCTTAACGCTCGATGTCGTTACCAACGAGTCCATACTGGATGACTGGGAGTTCGAGGTCTGGGCCGACGTTATTATGGAAAACCTACCCGACGACCTGCTCGATGAGGAGGACGCGGGGGACGAGGGTGAGGAGTACGAAGACGAGGGGTATGAAGACGACGAGGGCGCCGAAGACTACGAAGATGAAGGGTGATGGTGGCCATGAGCATCGCGCTTCGTCGCGTATGGACCGCTTGGCGACCTTGGGACTGGGGCTTTGGCCGTCTACATTCGGACTGTCGGTCCTCTAGAGGCTTGTGACAGATGGACTTACTGCGACGAAACCTGTTCATGATTCTTTGCGGGCTGGGATGTGTCGGCGGAATCGCGCTGGGCGTGACCGGTTGGCAGGCCATGCCGCGAGTGAAGGACGCTGCGGAATCGGCGGCCTCGCTCTACGAAAGTCTGGGCTCGCTCGAGTCGAACCCGGTCAACCAACAAGCGATCGACGAAGAGAACGAGCGGATTGAGCTAATCAAGGACGATTACGAGGCCGTGCTCGAAATGGCCGGAAAGCTCTATCAATACGAGCCTCTCATCGAAGGCGTGTTTCCAGACGGACTGCCGTTCAAGAGGCTGCAATTCCGCGACAAGTATGCCGAGGCGATGGACAAGCTGTTTGCCTCCCTCAACGCAGGCAGCCCGGCCGACGGCAGGAATATCGCAGCTATGAGGGAACGGCGGGAGAACGAGAAGGCCGCAGCCGCACTTGGTGGCGATACGGGAACGGTTCGCTTCGGTGAAGACGATGCACCTCTGTCGGACGCCGCGGTTCTGACGGCGGCGGGCGTGAGGGAGGATGCCAGCGCCAGGGCCGCGATCGCCAAGGCACGGAGTTTCTATTGTTACGCGGTCGATCGCGCCGACGAAAAACCACCGCAGATCGTGGCGAGCCTGAACTTCTAC
>CBDUZY010000572.1:0-2370 GCA_965371825.1 uncultured bacterium | reverse complement strand
GACTTGAACCGCCGGACTTTCTTGTCGGTGATGAGCATGTCGACGTGGCGATCGAGCGGACCGACGGGAACGGAGGCCGTTACCTGCTCCTCCAGGGCGATTGCGCAGGACACGCCGCGAAAGTCCGGATGGGCGAGGAAGCGATCGTAGAACCCCCGCCCGCGCCCCAGCCGGTTGCCGAACTCGTCGAAGGCGAGCCCCGGGACGATCACCAGATCGATCAAGGCGATCGGATAGGGAACTCCCGAAACCGGTTCGCGAATGCCCATGTTGGCGGTGATCAGATCCTCGGTAAGCGAACGAATCTCGACCGGCAGCATCCGCCGCTGGCTCCAACTGACCTTCGGGGCGAGCACCCTCTTGGCGTCCTGCCATGCACGAAGAACGATGGGCGACGTGTCGACCTCGGTGGGCAGCGAGAGGAAGACCATAATGACCTCGGCCTTCGCATACACCCTCTGCTCGAAGAGGCGCTGGGTGGCGCGCAGTGATCTGGCGTTCAGTTCCTCCGGCGGGATGCCGGTCAGTATCTTCCGCAGGCGCTGCCGCAGTTCTTTTTTCACGAGCTAATCGTTCGCACGCCGAGGGTGCGAGTGGTTGCCACGGAACTTCCCGTCCCAACCCCTTCGGGCGAAAGGCCCGAGATACCGATTGTACCTCTCTTTCGGCGCTCCGGCGCGTCGAAGTATAGCAAACTTCGACGCCCTGACGGAAACAAGGGACGATACCGATGGGACCGGCCATAGTGTACCCGGCGTTAGGGGGAGTTCTTTCATCGGAAGGCCGGTTGGATCGTTGGATGAGGCACTCCGGCTGCCGGAACGCGTGGATCAGGGGCACGGGGTGGCCGCTGCCCGTTGCGTTGACGCCGGTCCCGGACCGTTGCTAGACTGACGGGATGGGACCTAGAATCAGAGCGTGGCTTGCAGCGGCCCTAACGGGCCTCCTAGCCGTGGGTATCGTGAGCCACAGCGGATGCAGGAAGGAGACCGGGAAGGCTGCCAAGTCGGCGTCGATCGCCGGCTCCAATGTCCTGCTCATCACGCTCGACACGACCCGGGCCGACCGGCTGGGGTGCTACGGTTACGCCGCTGCGCAAACACCGACACTCGATGCCATCGCCGGTCGCGGGACGCTTTTCGAGGAGGCCTTCGCCCAGGCCCCGCTGACCCTCCCCTCGCACTGCTCGATGATGACCGGGCGCTACCCCAAGGAGCACGGCATCCACGACAACGACAAAAGCGCCCTGGGGCAAACCTACCCGACGCTTGCGGCGATCTTCAAGTCTAAAGGCTATCTGACGGCGGCCTTCATCGCGGCCTTCGTGCTCGATTCACGTTTCGGGCTGGACCGGGGCTTCGACGTCTACGATGACGACATGGGTGAGATCTCACTGGGCAGCCCACAATTCGCCTTTCAAAGGCGCGCCGACGCCGTAACAGATCGCTGCCTCACCTGGCTCGAAGCGAACAAAGGAGCGGAATCCCCCTTCTTCTGCTGGATTCATTATTTCGATCCGCACGAAGGCTACGACCCGCCCGAGCCCTTCCGCAGTGCTCATGCGCACGCCTATGACGGAGAGATCGCCTTCATGGACTCGCAGATCAAGCGAGTGTGGGATTGGGTGCGGGCGAGCGGGCTCGCAGAAAAGACGCTTATCGTCGTCGTCGGCGACCACGGCGAATCACTCGGCGAGCACGACTACACAGGCCATTCGCTGTTCCTCTACGAGACGAACCTTCGCGTCCCCATGATCTTCGTTCACGGCGGGTTGATCCCGGTGGGGAAGAGGGTGCCCGCCGTGGTGGAGGTCGCCGACGTCTTCCCGACCGTTTTGGACCTGTTCAACTGGGAAGCGCCGCAGGACCTGATGACCCGTTCTCTCGCCGCGGCCTTCGACGACCGCGGGCTCACCGACTGCGAATCCTACGCGGAGAGTCTCTACGGGCTTAACGCCCACGAGTGGGCCCAGCAGCGGAGCCTAACCACACGGCAGTGGAAGTACATCTCGTCCGCGAAGCCGGAGCTGTACGACCGACTGGCGGACCGGAGTGAGAATCATAATCTGCACGGCGCCAAGCCGGCGGTCGCAACGAGGATGCTTGCAAAGCTCAAGGGCAGGTACGAGTCGATGGTCGCGGGCGAGGCCGCGGACGTCGAGATCGACGCCTCGGCCCGTGAGGCGCTCGAAAGCCTCGGTTATGCAGGCGGTAAGACGACGAGACCGGATGAGTTTCTCTCGGCCGGCCTGGCGGATCCCAAGGACATGCGAGACGTGCTGAGGTTGATGAAGCAGGGCAGCAGCCACATGGCACGCGGCGAGTTCGGCGACGCCGTTCGCGTCTGGCAGGCGGTTCTCGCGAGAATGCC
>CBDUZY010000571.1:0-2384 GCA_965371825.1 uncultured bacterium | reverse complement strand
AAGCTCGCCGTGGTTGGGTCTACTTCTTCACCTGAACGTAGCACATCAGCTTGTAAGCGAGTCGGGCAGCCAGCGACTCCGTGACCGCCTGACCCGGTATCGGCATGACCTCGACGAGGTCGGCGGCGACCACGTTTTTCTCGACTGCAACGCGCTGCAAGAGGGCCGTGACCTTGAACCAGTCTAGTCCGCCCGGCTCCGGCGTGCCCGTGCCCGGCGCGAATGCGGGGTCGAACCCGTCGATATCGATCGTCACATAGACCTTGTCGCCGAGGCGATCGAGAACCACGTCGAGCCACTCGTCGCCCTCACGGCATTGACGGGCGGTGACCGTCTCGATCCTGTTGCGGCGCATGAATCGGTGTCCTTCGGGAGAGACGCTACGGGTTCCGACCGGCACAATCGACGCACCCAGGTCGCAAATGCGCCGCATCACGCAGGCGTGGGCGTACGGCGATCCGTAGAAAGTGTCGCGCAGGTCGTCGTGGGCGTCGATCTGCAAGACCGAGAGTTTCTTGTGCTTCGTCATGACCGCCCGGACCAACGCCGAGCTGATGCTGTGATCGCCGCCGAGACCGAAGAGGAACTTGCCATTTCGGACAATGCGCTTGGCGAACCTGAATAGATCCTCGTGCATCGCCTGCGGTCCGGCGATGTTGGGTTCGATCGGATCGAGAGTGACGATTCCCGCCTTGTGGCACTCGACCTCGAGTTCCTCGTCGAACAGCTCGACGTGCTGGGAGGCGGTGATGATCGCCGACGGACCGAACCGGGTTCCAACATGAAACGTAGCGGCGCTGTCGTACGGTACCGGCAGCACCGCGAATCGGGCAGTGTCGTAGGAGCTCCACCGAGGTTCCAGACCCAGGAAGTTGTTCGGGATCGTGCTCATTGTTACTCCGGCGCCGTAACGTCGCCGGATCGACGTATCACGCGAGCGCTTGATACTCGTCCATCTGCCCTGACTTCTTGAGGCACTCGCTCGCGGCTGACTTCAGTATCTCGGTAAGCTCCGCCAGACGGGTGAACAGACGGCGTTGTGGTCGGGGCTTGGCCCGCATCAGGGCGTACTGGGCTATCAGCGGAAGAGTAATAGACGCGCACGAGTACACGACGACGTTGTCCTTGTATGCATCCTTGACCTTGCCCCAGCTTCGCGCCTCGCACGGCGTCGCCCCGGACAATCCGCCCCAGTGCGGCGAGTCGACCGTCAGTTGCAGGACGTAATCGTGCCCACCCTTGGACTTGTCCATGAGAATCTGTTCCAAGGTGGGCTGCGTTTGCATGTAGAAGTTCTTGGGTGAACCGCCGCCTACTATCATCACTCCGTTGAGCTGAGCATCCCGCACAATCGCCGCTGTCTCGATCACATCGAGCATCGGGTTGAGGTTCACCGACTTGCTGAACATGTGTGGAACGATCAGGTTCATCCCGATCGACGAATCTCCGGGTGACGAAGTGTAGATCGGCACGTCGTGCTTCGCGGCGGCGGCGAGCAGGGACTTCTCCGGATGCGGGGCGCGCTTGGCGACCATCTCGCCGAGTCGGTGGTGAAGCACGGCGCTGGAAAACGGTTCCGCCATATCGAGCGATCCGGCCGCCTCGAGAATGATTTTGTCCGTGGCCATCAGGGTGTCGTCATCGCCGATGAACACGTCGTAGATCCTGGCCACCCCCTCGTCGCCGAGCAGGTTGTCGTCCACGTGCGGGCTGCCCTGCACCATCGGAAAGTCGAACGGGCGGTGCAGGTCGTGGTAGAGATTCGCCCCCGTGGAGATGATGAAGTCGATAAACCCCCGCTCGATAAGGGAGATTATTACGCCGCTCATTCCGATAGGCGTCATCGCTCCGGCGAGCGTCATGGCCACCGTGGCGTTGTCCTCGAGCATGCGGGCGTAGAGCTGGGCGCCCTCGGCGAGCCTCCGCCCGTTGAACCCGCTACCGGCGAAGACGTTGTCGATCATGTCGGCGACGGCTTCGTTGCCCGAAAGCTGTAGCGGTTCGATGGACTTGCCGCTTAGCCAGTCAATCTTGCCAGGCCGACCTGATTTGCCTTCGCACGCGTGCATGAAGTTCCTCGCGATTAGAACGGCTTATTAGGGTATGAGCACAGCCGCGGCGACGGCCGTCGTCCAAAGGCCCCGCTTGTCGCCCTCGACGGTTTGCACCACGGCCCGGGTCTTCACCACGAGTCCCTGGGCTCGATATATGTCCTTGCGCTCGTTGTAGGCCGTGTCCGGATCCAGGTCGATTCCCTGAGTGGTTGCGAGCATCGTGGCGGCCATGTCCTCTACATAGTCGCTGCACACGCGTTGGGTCATGCCGAACCCGTGGTGCTCGGCGATGTACCCGTGCATCGACTCCTCGGCCGGGACGGCCAGTCC
>CBDUZY010000570.1:0-2386 GCA_965371825.1 uncultured bacterium | reverse complement strand
ATCCGAGTGTGAATACTGGGCCCCGTCAAAGAGGCTCCATCATCCCGACACCGCGTTTGTAAGCCGAAGCGGGCGCCCGCCCACGAGTGAGCTATTTGCCAAGATCACCGCTCCGACGCTGATCCTCAAAGCTGACGCTCAGGGCGCCGAAAGAAGGAAAAACGAAGAGGTCACTAAACTGCTGAAGAACGGCAAGATCGTGCATGTCGAAGGAGCCCGTCACAATGTCCGCCGCGACCAGAAGGCACGTCTACTCAAAGCGCTAAAGGCTTTTCTCGGGGAGTTGTGAGAACCCGAAGGAGTTAGTGAATTCAGGTTTGGGTCTGAAGTGTTGCCGTGAAGGAATTATTCCATAGGGAATTTGCCAATATGAAGCTGTCGAGGAATGCCCTCTGGTGTTATACTTACTTCTGTCGGTGGAAATTGAGATTCCTATCAGTCAAATAGTAGGGCTGCCGCCAGTCCTACCGAAACATGAGGAGATTGATATGAGGTTTACGATTTGCCTGGGGTTGGTTTGGTTCTTGTCATTAGGAATGGGAGTCTGCCGGGGACAGAGTGCAGAGGCTCTGCTGAAGGCATCGGGGGTGCAGGCCGGACTGATCGTGCACCTGGACTGCGATGACGGAGCGTTAACGGCTGAATTCAGTCGATCCGGGCAGTTCCTGGTTCGCGGCCTGACGCAGGGCGACACGGCGGCTGCGCGCAAGAACATCACGGAGAAGTGTGGATACGGCCGTATCAGCGTTGGCGAGTGGGACGGTAAACACGTGGCTTTCATGGACAACCTGGTGAATCTCCTAGTCGCCAACTCTGTGTCACAACCCGCAGCCGCGGAGATCGCGCGTGTGCTCGCTCCTCGCGGTGTTGCGTTGGTCAAGGGGACAGTGTCCGGGCTGCCGCCGAACCTGGAATCCATCCGCGCACCGGGTCTGAGCGGTTGGACGAAGTTGGTGAAGAAGGTACCGTCGAACATCGACGAATGGACCCACTGGCTGCACGGGCCCAGCAATAACGCGGTCGCCAAAGACGAAGTAGTGGGTCCGCCGGGTCGGCTGCAGTGGATCGCCGATCCCATCCATCTGCGGAGCCACGAGCATCTGAACAGTATCTCCGCTTTGGTATCGACCGGGGGCAGGATTTTCTACATCATCGACGAGGGACCAACGTCCGCGGTCGCTGCGCCGACTCAATGGCGGGTTGTCGCTCGCGACGGATTCAACGGGCTTTTGCTGTGGAAACGCGACATCGGTCCGTGGGAAGGGCATTTCCGCTTGTTCCGCAGCGGCCCGCCGGCCATTGCCCGGCGCCTGGTGGCGGTGGGCAACGAGGTGTACGTAACATTGGGCTACGGCAAAAAGGTTGCGGCGTTCGAGGCGACGACGGGCAAGACACTCCGGACCTACGACAAGACCGAGGGTGCGCTGGAAATTGTCTGTGACCGGGGACGCCTGTACGTGGTCGTCGGGAACATCGATCTTTCGCCGCCCGCCAACCCCAAGAGACCTTTCGATTGGACGCCGCACGCGCATGAGAAAGGAATCGTGGCGCTGGAGGTGAGCTCCGGCAAGGTGCTGTGGGAGCGTCGAGACCAGACAACCGCCGAATTAATGCCCACAACCCTGGCCGTCTCGGGCGGTCGCATTTGCTTCCAGAACACGAAGCAGGTTGTCTGCTTGGATGTCGCATCCGGCAAGGACAAGTGGACGGCGGACCGACCCGTCTACACCAGGCGCCTCTCCTGGTCCGCTCCCGTGCTGGTCGTCTCCGACGGCGTCGTACTCTCCGCGGATGGCTCGACGGGCAAGCTGAAAACCGACGTTCCCAAAGGGACCGACAGAGTCGAGTGGATCCTCAGCGATGCCGACATTCGCAAACACCCGGTCGGTGATGTCGTAGCGTTCGACGCTGATACCGGCGAGAAACTGTGGACCGACAAGACGGTCCAGGGCTTCTGCAATCCTGGCGACCTGTTCGTGATCAACGGCAAGGTGTGGGCAGGCGCCGATGTTGGATCGGGGCAGGCGTTGTTGAACCGCGCGATCGATATAAGAACCGGAGAAGTCGTGAGTCGCCGCCCGGACAACGGGATGCCGGTTGCCGGACATACCCGCTGCTACCGGAACAAGGCCACGGAGAGGTTCCTGATCCTCGGTGACGTGGGCGTGGATTTCATGAACACAGGTGATTGGAGTTGGAACGCCAACAACTGGGTGCGCGGGACATGCCAATACGGTGTGATGCCATGCAACGGCTTGCTGTACGTCCCCTCCGACTCGTGCGCCTGCCGTCCGGAGATGCGGCTGCACGGATTCAGCGCCATGACCACGCAACCGGCACAGAAGCCCGGGACCGCTGCCGCCGAACCGCTGCATCGTGGGCCCGC
>CBDUZY010000569.1:0-2390 GCA_965371825.1 uncultured bacterium | reverse complement strand
CAGCGACTGCGCGAGGTGGACGTGCTCATAGCGGACGAGAACGGCAAGCTGGAGGAGAAGAAGGCGGAGGCGGTTCGCGTCAGTGATATCCGGCAGCGACTCGTCGACGAGTTGGCGTCGACGAAAGAGCGGCGCAGCGCCCTGGAATCCCGGCGAGAGCTTCTAAGCGACCTGCAAGAGAAGATGGACGGCGTCGGAGCCGGAGTGCGGAAGATCCTCGAAGACAAGAAAGACGGCGAACAGGCCGGTCGCCTGACTGCCGTCATCGGCCTGCTCGCGGAGGTGTTCGACGCCGATGTCGGCCACGTGCATATAATCGAAGCGATTCTCGGAAGCAGGGACCAGGACCTGCTGGTTACCGACAGCGGGAGCTTCCTCGAGGACCCCGGGGCTTTCGCTGATCTGCCCGGTCGGCTTACCGCGATCTGCCAGGACAGGATTCCACCGGTCGTCAATCCGCGTGACTTCGACGGTAAGCCGGGCTACGTGGGCCGGGCGATCGACCTGGTCCGATACCCGGAAAGCTACGAACAACTCGCCCAGCACCTGTTCGGCAAGACTGTCGTGGTGGATCGTCTCGATGTCGCACTCGCAATGTCGCGGGCCGACGTGGAGGGGCATCGTTTCGTCACGCTTCGCGGTGAAGTCGTGGACCCCGACGGCCGGGTGAGCCTGGGGCCGATCTCGACGGAGGCGGGGTTGATCTCGCGCAAGAGCGAACTTCGCGACATCGACGCACAGCTCATCGACGTCGAAGATCAAATCGCCACGCTCGCGGATCAGCTCAACCGCACACAGGCGGAGGTTGGACATCTCGACGCCGTACAGCAAGAGCTGCGAACGGCGATCTACGAGGCGAACACCGCCAGGGTCGAGGCCAATGCCGCCCTGCAGAACATTGCGGAGGGCATAGAGCGGCTCACCGGCGAGCAGCCCCTGATCGCCACTGAGGTGGCGTTCCTGGAGCAGCAGATCAACGAAGTGCTGGAGAAAAACGCCGAAGGGGGCAAGTCGCTCGAGACCTTGGAGCAACAGAACAAGCAGCGCGAGCAGCGCGTCGCCGGCCACCAGGAACGGATCGACGACGTGGTTCAGCGGCGCGGGGTGGTGCAGGAAACGCTGACCGCAACGAAGGTCACCCTCGGGCAGCTAACCGAGAAACGTTCCGCGTCCGCGGAGACCATCAACGGACTTCGCCGGGCGATCCGCGAGCTGGAGGCCTCTCTCGCCACCGCCAACAACGACATCGAGCAGTGCGAGGCGCGGATCGAGGAGGCCCAGCAGGCGATCGCCGATGGCGATGAGCGCCTCACCGCGTTGAATGCGGACGTGGAGCGAATGGAGGCGGCGGGGGCCGCTCTTCGGTCCAGGCGCGACGAACTCCGTCTCAACCTCGAAGGGCTTGCTCACAACGTCAAGGCCGCCCGCGGTGAGCTAGCGACGGTGGAGGGTCGGCTCCACGAGCATCAGATGTCCCTCGCTCAGACGACGGTGCGGCGAGATGAGCTTGTCGCCCGCGTGATCGACGAAATGGGTGTCAATCTCTCCGAGCTGTACGCCGAGTACGAGTACGAGGAGCAAGACTGGGAGCAGGTCGAGGCGGAGATAGTCGAGCTTCGCGGCAAGATGGACCGCCTGGGCAACGTCAATCTGGACGCGATCAACGAACTCGAGGAACTCCAGGAGCGCCACGGCTTCCTCACCGGGCAGCGCGACGATCTCAACGAGTCGCTCCGGCAGCTCGCCCAGCTCATCGAAACGCTCGATCGCGAGTCGAAAGAGCGTTTCACGACCGCCTTCGAGCAGATTCGCGAGAATTTCCGGTCGTTGTTCCGGAAACTGTTCGGCGGCGGGCGGGCGGATGTCATCCTCGAGGATCCCGACAACGTCCTCGACTGCGGCATCGAAATCGTGGCTCAACCACCCGGCAAGGAACTCCAGGCCATCTCCTTGATGTCCGGCGGTGAGAAGTCGATGACCGCGATCGCCTTGCTCATGAGTATTTTCAGGACACGGCCGGCACCGTTCGCGATTCTCGACGAGGTCGACGCCGCCCTCGACGAAACCAACAACGACCGCTTCAACCGGATCATCAAGGAGTTCGTAAGCGAGGCGCAGTTCATACTCATCACCCACTCGAAGCGCACGATGACCGTGGCCGATCGGCTCTACGGCATCACCATGCAAGAACCGGGGATCTCGACCCGCGTTGGTGTGGAACTCGGCGACGCCGAGGTGGCCTAGAAACCGGCTGCAACTCGCGCGGGCGCGGGCGGTGATATGATTACGAGTCGCCCCGTGCGATCCTCGTGACAACGAGCGGCTTCATCGCGTGTTAGAGTTGTGCATCGCAACGAAACCGACATCCTCTACGTCATCACCGACCTCGA
>CBDUZY010000568.1:0-2392 GCA_965371825.1 uncultured bacterium | reverse complement strand
CATCCCGGAGCCGACCGCTCTCCTGCTCCTCGCAGCCGGCGCTTCTTTGGCGCTGGGCGTGCGTCGTTCCCGTGCGAAAACGGGAACAGGCGCCTAACGCGTTGCGGATTAACTGAAACCGCTCTAGTCCGCGTCAGGCGTTCTCAACGAACAGGCGTTGCCGCTCGTCTAAGGCGGCGATCTGTGGGTCGAGGTGTTCGAGCTTGCCGCGGAGGTGGCTGACGGTGTTCTGCACGTGTTCCAAGATGGGAAGCGTCACGCTCATGTCGCACGTCAGCTTACCCTTCCTGTTGCCGGAAAGCTCGCGATGGAAGTCCATCAAGGCGGTCCCGAGACGGACGATCTCGCGATCGGTCTCGGAGTTGCCGTGGTTCAACTGATCGATGCACCGGTTGAACTCAGCCAGCCCGTCGCGCGCCCGTCCGACCTGCGTGTCGGTTCCGTGGCGGGTTACGGCATTGAAAGCAACGTAGCCGACGAGGCCCAGCGGTCCGCCGTACAGGAGCCGGTTGCGGGCCCGGCCTAGAGAGTTCGTCATGGTGTGGAGACGTTCGAGGAGGTTCTTGCCGATCTGGATCGCCGTTCGTACGGCATGGCGCTCGGCCTTGACCGCGTCGAGCTCGGCCGCCAGCTCCATCAGATGGTCGGCTCTCTCATCCCCTGCTGCAAGGATCAGCTCCCTCTTCTCGTCGCACAGTGACTTGTACGCCGTTTCCGAGCCGCCGAGCCGGGCGACCTCCTCCTTGATCTCACACACTTCATGCTCCAACGCGATGAGAGTCTCTTCGCCTTCATCGTATTGTCGCTGCAGCTCCGTCAGCTCGTCCCGACGCTCGCCGAGCTTTCGCTCTTTGCGCCCCAGCAGGCCATCCACCAGGCTCTCCAGTGTGAGCGACTCGAGCGCGTCGACTTGCTGTTTCACTTCATGGAGGTAGTTGTCGACCCGTCGCAGCCGGTACGCTTCCTCGCTGAGCCGTTCCTGCGCCTGCGGGAGAGAGGTCTTCAGCCGCCGCCACTGATCGAGCCGCTGCTTTGCCCCCTCGAGTCGCGTGTTCAAGTCCTCGAGCATTGCGCTCTCTTTCAAGGTCCGGCCGCTTGAGTGATCGGCTTGCCGATCGCCGCGCGAACTCATCTCCCGGACCGCCGTCTAACGTGGGCAGTCGCACGGTCTCGGGCAATGCGTATGACGCGTCGCGAAAGTGGCGCGACGGTCCTGTTGAAATGTCGGTTGCCGCGGTGGTTCCCTTTACGGCGACGCTCCGACGGCACAGACCGGCTCGAGGTGAGTGACTATCGGACTCGGAGTGCGGTGAACGGTACCGGCGGCCGTATTGGCGCACTGTGCGAAGAGTGCGGCCAGGCGGCGTCCGGTCCTCTCAAGATCGCCTGATCGATGCCAGCCATGCCCGGGCGTCGGTGGGGAAGATGGGCGCCTCGTAGCGAGACTCGCGGATGGCCTCGACGCGCCAGCCCTTGGCGAAGCTGTCGCGGATCTCGCGTTGGGTCACGCGCCTGGGTCCGCCTTTCCGTGTCTCACGCTCGCTGAAGCATAACATGTGATACACACCACCGGGTTGCGTGACCGCCGCCAGCTCTGCGACGAACCGTAAACGCTGCTCATCCGAGAAGACGTGGAACAGGCCCGAGTCGATCACCGTGTTGAAGTCTTCGCCAAGCGCCTGGAGGTCGAAGGCCTCATGGACCTTGAACCGCACGCGGACCTTCCTCGCTTCGGCCTTGGCTTTGGCCTGTTGGATCGCCTTGGGTACCGCGTCGATGCCGAGGACGTCGAGACCCGACGACGCCAGATGGATCGCGTTCTCGCCCGTTCCGCATCCGACGTCGAGCACACGTCCTTGGACCCCTCCTTCAGCTGCCAACCAGACGATCTCGGGCTGGGGCTTGCCGGT
The DNA here is from genome assembly GCA_965371825.1 of uncultured bacterium. GTDB lineage: Bacteria > Planctomycetota > Phycisphaerae > UBA1845 > UBA1845 > JAJRUK01. Next base: position 482 of record CBDUZY010000568.1, on the reverse strand, counting down.
CTCCCAGGGCGGCACCCCTTCGTACATCGCCTCGAACCTCGCGGTCGCGTGACGGGTGTCGAGGTCGCCGCCGTGCTCGTCGCCGTTGCCGTTCCCGTCGCCGGGTGAGTTGTCTGACACGCCATTTCTCCGGATGTTCATTGTCGGCGATTCTGCCCGCCGTGTCATCGGCCCGGCGGTCCATACGGGTCGGCGAGGTCCCGATCCCCTGTTCGCCTGCCCGTGCCGGGTGGGACCATGGTCCGAGATCGCGGCTGGCGGCTCCTTGACGAAAACGCCCCTCCAAGTACCATTCGAAGCAGACGACCTCCGGGGTGCAGGGCACGAGGTTGGGCCCGCCGCCGCACGCGGATCTCCAACCGCCACTGCCCTCCGGGATCCGCGCCTTCTCGGTATGAGGAGACCTAGGGCAGGTAGCTCAGTTGGTAGAGCAACGGACTGAAAATCCGTGTGTCGGTGGTTCAAGTCCACTTCTGCCCAGT
>CBDUZY010000567.1:0-2406 GCA_965371825.1 uncultured bacterium | reverse complement strand
AATTCTTACGGCAATTGATACGCAATCTCATTTGCCTTACATTTTCTCTAGGCTAAGCGTCAGGAAACTGTATACTGAACGCCATCTGGCGGGTTCGCAGGAGCGGTCCGATTATCGCCCGCCTCGGCCTGCGGCACGCAATATGCCCTGATTTGTAGAGCAGAATCGCTGACGATGGAGTAGCTCCACAGCAGCGTTCGCGCTATCATGCCGATATCGAGATAAGGCGCGAGACAGATACTCAATCTCAGTTGCTTCGGAGGATCGCCGTGATCGCTGGCAACCTGAACGGAACGCTCGACGCCCTTCCCGTCCTCAGGGCGGGTGAGGTCGGGACGATCGCCGGGATTACGGCCATGCAGATCGCGGCAAAACGCCTGGCCGACATGGGCTTTGTGCGCGGGGCGCAGATTGAGATGCTCCGCCCCGGAACCCCTTGCCTGGTGCGCATCGGGACCGCGTGCGTGGGCCTCGGCGCCGCCCATCAGGACAGCATCCTGCTGAGCTGCCAAGCTGAATCCTGACCGGACTTTGACAGGTGAGCCAATAGCGGACCCGTCCCGGGCAGCTCCAAGGTTTACCATCATCCGCAGCGCCGTCCCGACCGGTGTGGTCAGGCGGCAGTCCGCGCAAGGTCCCAAGAGGATCATCATTGGCCGATGTCAGCTGAGTCCCGTTGTCATACCCCTTCACGAACGAGGGTTGTCGTCCTTGTCGGCAATCCTAATACCGGCAAGAGCACCGTCTTCAACGCCCTTACCGGGCATCGCCAACGGGTCGGGAACTACCCCGGTGTGACAGTCGAACGGCGAACCGGATTCCTTCGCGGCGGTGACGGCGGGCCGCCGATCGAGGTAGTCGACCTCCCGGGAGCGTACAGTCTGGCGGTTCACGGCAAGGACGAGGCCGTCGTTCTCGACGTTCTGCTGGGACACCAGAAGGGGATTGCGCAACCCGATCTGATTGTCAGTGTTGTCGATGCAGCCAACCTCGCCCGCAACCTGTTCTTTACGACGCAGATCCTCGAACTTGGCGTTCCGGTCGTCGTTGTTCTCAACATGATCGATCTGGCGGACGCGTCAGGCCGGCGAGTCGACACCGAAGCACTCACGGCCGAGCTGGGCGTACCCGTGGTCCCGATGATCGCTCCCAAGCGAACCGGGCTGGACGAACTTCGGGAGGTCATCCTCAACTCACTTGACAGAGGCGCCTCCGATCACTGCCAGATGTTCCCGGCCTGCGTCTGCGCGGAACTCGACGGGCTTTGCGAGTCCATAACCGCAGATGGGGCAGACCCCGAACACCGTGGAACGCGCGTGGAGGCTCTACAGACGTTGCTCTCACCCGGCGGCTATCACGAGACCAGACTCGTGAAGCGGTGTGGCTTGAGATTCGCGGACGAGCTTGCGGAACGCCGGAAGCGGATAGCCTCGGCCGGCGAATCGGTAGTGGAGGTCGAGGCCCGTGTTCGCTACGCATGGATCGATCGGGTCGTTGAGCGCGTTGTCGACGCCGACGCCCCGCGACGACGTTCCAAGTCCCAGATCGCCGACCGCTTGCTGACGCACCGCTTCATCGGACTCGTCGCACTCGTTCTCGTGATGGGGCTTTGCTTTCAAAGCGTTTACACGTGGGCCGGTCCGATCATGGACGCGATCGACGGTGTACTCGCGGCGCTTGAAACAGTCGTCGCAGAGACGATATCGCCAGGAGCCCTGCGGAGCCTCATCTCCAATGGCGTCATTGCGGGCGTCGGCGCCGTCCTCGCCTTCCTTCCACAGATCCTGATTCTCTTTCTGTTCATCGCGATCCTCGAAGATTGCGGGTACATGGCACGGGCGGCTTTTCTCCTCGATCGCTGGATGGCCCTGGTCGGGCTTGGTGGAAAGAGCTTCATCCCGTTGCTCTCCTCATTCGCCTGTGCTGTTCCCGGAATACTCGCCACGCGCACTATCGAGCAGCGCCGCGACCGTTTCGTGACCATCCTCATCGCTCCACTCATGAGCTGCAGCGCCAGGCTGCCGGTATATGTCTTGTTGATCGGAGCCTTCATTCCGGCGACGCCCCTGCTCGGCGGCGTGATCACCCTGCAGGCGGTCACGCTGCTCGCCATGTACGCTATCGGAGTAATAATCGCCGTACCCGTCGCGCTGATAGCGAGGCGAACCCTGCTGAAGGGGCCCGCGCAGCCGCTACTCATCGAGCTACCCACGTACAAGTGGCCGTCGCCGCGGATCGTCTTTCATCGCGTTTTCGAGCAGGGTAAGCAGTTCTGCGTCTCCGCCGGGACCGTCATCTTCGCCGTCGCTATCGTGGTGTGGGCATTAGGGTACTACCCTCACCCGCCGTCGATCGCAACCGAGCACGATGCGAGGCGCGACGCCGCTCGCGAAGCGTACGCCGCGC
>CBDUZY010000566.1:0-2409 GCA_965371825.1 uncultured bacterium | reverse complement strand
CGGGTCGTGGACCCTGCCGGAAACGAGACGGCTCACAGTTATGACATGCTGGGCCGCCGGGTTGAAACGGTAACGCCGAATGGGGGGCTCGTCGAGTTCGGATTCGATGACGAAGGTAAGATGACCCGTAAGGTCACACCAAACCTGCGCGCTACCGGCGAGGATATAGCTTATCACTATGAACTCGGCCGGCTGGTTGCCATCGACTATCCCGACGGCACTCCGGACGTTTCGTACACCTATGGCGCCATGGGGGCTCCGAACAACGGGGCGGGGCGCATCGTGCGGACCGAGGACGGGTCGCGCATCGTGGAGCGTGAGTTCAATCCCGGCGGTGCTGTCGTGGTCGAAACCGTAGAGATGAAGCTGCATGCCTGGTTCAACCCGGGCGTGGATCCGGCTTTGTTCAGGTGGACGAGCGAATGGCATTACGACGGGCTCGCCCGCCTCGAGTCGATGGTCTACCCGGATGGCGAACGCCTGTATTACGACTACGACAGCGGCGGCCTCATCCGAACGATCATCGGTGAGGAAGACGGTTTCATTTCCCAGAAGAAGCAGTTGGTTCCCCATACGTGGACTTACGAGTATCTCCGCGACCAGCAGAAAGACGAATTCCTGCACCGGCGGTACCTGGAGGTGGGTAACGGTGTCACATCCGAATACGCCTATGACACCAATACCCAGTGGCTCAGACGCCAGCAGACCATCTCGCCGAACCGAAAGGTGAAGGATCCGGCGCATACCGAGATCCAGGACCTCGAGTATACGTACGACAGCGTCGGTAATCCGCAGTCCTACGCGAACAACCTGCCCGCGCCGGAGGCCAGCCTGTTTGGCGGAGCCGCCACGCAGCATTACGGCTACGACGGCTATGGGCGGATCGTGTCGGCGACGGGTACGTGGGAGCAGGCCGCTAACAAGTTGCGTCACTACAGCTTCGACATTGAATACGACGAGCACGGGAACGTCGTTTCGAAGGTGCAGACGGACGACATCCTCATTGGAAAGAAAGATATCGAGCAGAAGAAAACGACGTATTCGTTCGACCGGGTGTATGGCGGCCCGGCGCCGCACCAGGTCGCGAGCGAGGGCCAGGAGACGTATCACTATGACGCGAACGGCAACTTGACCGGCATCAAGGACCGGAAAGGCAAGTACCTCCGCCGGATCGAATGGGATGCAACCGACCGGATGCGCGTCGTGACCGACCGTGCGTCCAGCACGACCTACCGGTACGACGACGCCGGCCAGCGGACCATTGAGCGCGGACCTGCGGGAGAAACGGCCTTCATCAACCCCTGGGTCACCGTCCGGAACCGCAACGAGATATATAAGCACATCTGGGCTGGAGGCGATCGCATTGCGACCAAGCGCGACGACGGCGGCAACGAAGAACTGAAGCGCTACTTCCTGCACAAGGATCTCCAGGGCAGCACGAACGTGGTGACCGACTACCGCGGCGACACCTTCCAGCACCACGAGTACTTCCCGACGGGCGAGGTGTGGGTCGACGAGAGTAGCACCGTGTTCCGGACCCCCTACCAGTACGGGGGCGGCTACGTGGACGAGGTACGCGGGATCATCAACTTCGGTGCCCGGTGGTACGACCAGAACCGCGAGATGTTCTATTCGCCGGATCCGGTCCTTGTCGATGATCCGATGGCGGTGATCGACGATCCGCGCCTCAACTCGGCTTACGCCTACGCGGGGTCAAATCCGATCACGTTCATCGACCCGACAGGTCTGCAACGCACCCGGGCACAGGAGCAGCGGCTGAAAGCAGCCAAGATATTTGCCCTTGCACTCGAGGATAACTTGCGTCACGACCCAGCCAGGGTGGCCGAGTCGATCGAGAAACACCTGCCGAAAGCACTTGTCAAGCCGCTCAAGCATCTTGGACGGGCCATAGATTGGCTGGATGCCAGGCCACTCTTCGAGTTTGATATCCGCGATGGCGTAACTTTGCAATTCAGTTTCGGTACTAAGCTTGCGGATCTTGGCAAAGATTACAAGGTGACTCTGGTCAAGAGCAAGAAAGCAAAGAAAACATCGAACGACGCTACCGGAAAGGACGGGAAGCCGGACGTCGGCAATAAGAGTGAACCGCAGAGCGGTGGCACGGGTGTTCAGGGACCGGCACCGCCGCAGGCCCCGGATAACGCGACACGGCCACGCCCAACCAGGCCGCCACCACTGCCGCCGCGACCCACCAGGGCACCGCCGCCACCACCAGTGGCCAACGGCGATGAGGGAGGTGCACGTGGCGACCAATAGCCAAAGATTTCGACGGGATCGAAATATATTCTCTAAATTAATCGAGCATGTGACCATTCGGGACACATCAGAATGACAACATTAAGAGGTATTGTGATGTCAATCATAGCCAAACAAATAGTGATGTTCCTT
>CBDUZY010000565.1:0-2411 GCA_965371825.1 uncultured bacterium | reverse complement strand
ATGCCTTCGCAGGTTCGAATCCTGCCGCGCCCATTCGATCTGATCCGCCATGCGCATCTCGGACCAACTCAAGACTCGACTCCCCACGCTATCCTTCGAGTTCTTCCCGCCCAAAGACGACGTGGGCTTCTGGGATCTTTATCGCACGATCGAGTCCCTCAAGCCACTCTCACCCACTTATGTCTCGGTGACGTATGGCACCGGTGCCGATACGCGGCGGAAGACGATCGACCTGGTAACGCGGATCAAACGAGATATCGGCATCGAGCCCATGGCCCATCTGACCTGCGTGGGCGCCGACCGCGGCGAGCTAGGCCGAACGGTCGATGAACTCAAGTCATGCGGCGTTGAAAACGTGTTGCCACTCCGCGGTGACCCACCGGAAGGAGAGTCCGAGTTCGTTCCGTGTGACGGGGGCTTCCGGTATGCGAGCGAGCTGGCAGCGTTCGTCCATGAGCGGCATGGTGACCTGTGCCTCGCGGGCGCCTGTTATCCGGAGGGGCACCCCGAGGCGCCGAATCTGGAGACGGATCTCGACAACCTCAAGGCAAAGGTCGACGCCGGGGTCGAGTTCCTCATTAGCCAGCTCTTCTTCGACAACGCCAGGTTCCTTGACTTCCGCGACCGGGCCCGTCGCGCCGGGATTAACGTACCGATCCTCGCCGGGATCATGCCGATCTTGAGCGTCAGGCAGGTCAAGCGGTTCACGAAGATGTGCGGGGCGACGATACCGGACGAGTTGATGCACCGGATCGAGGCGGTCGAGGACGACGCGGAGGCCGTCCGGCACGTGGGCATGTACCACTCGACACACCAATGCCTGGAGCTGCTGGCGAACGACGTCGCCGGGATTCACTTCTATACGCTAAACCGCTCCACGGCTACGCGGGCTATCTACCAGCTTATCAAGGCCGAGCTGTAACGCGCCCCACGCCGCTACGCGGCAGGGTCGGTGGTCACGTCATCGCCGACGCGGACCGTCCCATCATTCAGGACCTCACCGTAGACACCACCCCGACAACTCGGAGCGAGGGCCCCAAAGAGTCCGGCGTGTTGGCGCTCCATCAGGTCGCACGGTGTGGTCTCGCCGTGAACGAGGACCCGCACGGAACCGATGGAAATCGTGCGCCCGATCCCGGCTACAAGATCGACTCCCTCGACCAGCAGGTTCGCCCGGCGATAGGTCCACGGGAGCTCGGCTTTCAGGTCTCGGCACGCGTCGGCCCACGACTCCGCAGAGAGTAGCGTGACCTGTCGCTTTCCAGCCTTACGAGTCTCCACCGTCAGCCCGCGGCCCGCGACTACGGAACATTCGGTCGCCTCCACCATGGGATCGCCATATGTGCGTCGATGAGCGATCGACCTGACGACACCGCGTCGGCGGTCGCGAGCGCCGAGATTCGAGGTCATACGGAGTTCTCCGACGGTCCGATCCGCCGACAGCGCTAGGCACCAACCGGCTCCGCTTGTGATGCAAGGAGTACGATTCCCAGAAGCACGCACACGACCCCGGCTACCTGTCCCCAGGTGAGGCGTTCGGCGAGGGCCGGGTGGAAACGCGCTACCACGGCGATCAGGGCGTAACCGCCGCCCACCATGATTGGATAGGCGATGCTGATCTTGAGCGACTTGCTTTGGAGCGCGTACATGTAGAACGCGGCGTTGAGTGCGAAGAGGAGCAACCCGACGATGAGTGGAACGCTGGTCAGGACCGTCCGGATCGCGGCCTGTAAACCGTCCCGAAGCAACCCCCCTTCCGCGCCGACGGTTTTCATTCCGACCTTCATCAGCAGATTCGCGCCGGCGTTCAAGAACAGCGCGACAACGAGTGCGAGCACGTACTTCATGGACCCAACCTTTCAGGCAGCACCGTTTTCGGCTTCGAACCGACGCACAAATACCCGAGCCGTCGAGCATGTACAAGAGCGCGGATCGGGGAGGCGTGCATCGTAGGGCACTTGACGACGGACATCATGCTGCTACAAGCTCAAAGAGGTGACGAAGCCGGTTGTCATTCACCTGGTCGATCGAGGAGCGATCGGCGGAGTGCTTGTTCGCCGGACACCAACACGGAGGTTGGCCAATGCCGCAAGTCGTGGATCGCTTCACCGTCTCGCTGGATACCGAGTTACTGGCGGCGTTTGATCGGCACATTTCCGCCAGGGGTTACGAGAACCGCTCGGAAGCAATCAGAGACCTCATCCGCGACACGCTGCTGGCGACTCAGGCCACCGACGGCAAGGGTCGGACCTGCGCGTTCCTGACTGTCGTCTGTGATCACCGGACCGGCGAGGGAATGCGACGTTTGCGGGAGTGTCTGACGGACAACTCGGAGTTCGTCCGCGGCGTTCTCCAACTGCCGATCGACGAGCACCGCGATGGGATGGCCATCGGGCTCCGCGGCACCGGGC
>CBDUZY010000564.1:0-2415 GCA_965371825.1 uncultured bacterium | reverse complement strand
GTAGTAGACGTATCCGGTACCGCTCATGCCGGGGATGAGGCAGTCGTTTTCCGGCACGAAGCCGACGCGTCTTCGGATCAGCCGCTGCCGACGGCGAACATCCAGCCCCAGGACACTCGCCTGACCTGACGTGCTCGGCGTCTGGCCAAGAAGCACACTGATCAGGGTGCTCTTGCCGGCACCGTTCGGACCGAGCAGGCCGACAATCCCCGGGTCCACCGACAGCGACACGTCCTTTAGCGCGACAATTCGGCCATAGCGCTTGGACAGGTTCTGGCAGGAGAAAACGCTCACGGCTGTGTATTGTTACTCCTCGCCGGGTTATTTGCCAGACCTATCAACTGAGGCGGCTGAGAGGTCGGTTCCTGTCACGAAACAGCCCGGCGAGGGCTCGCTCACGGATGCGCGCCCTTACTTCTTTCCGAGAGCCTTCTCGATCGCCGGAAGTAGCTTCTCGCCGAACGGATCGCGGGCGACGATAACGCCGTTCTTGTCGATCAGGTACCAGACGGGCAGGAACTGTGCGTTGTACAGCGTGGCGACGGCGTTATCCGGCCCGGACTCCTCCCAGGTTTGGATGCCGGGCAGCTTTCGCAGCTCGATGGTGGCCTTGGGTATTTCTTCGAAGTCGTCGAGCGAGACTCCCAGAATAACGAACGGCCTGGCCTTGAACCGTCTGTCGGCTGCTTGGAGGTGCGGAGTCTCTGCCAGACAACCCGCGCACCACGTCGCCCAGAAGTCCAACAGAACGACCTTGCCTCGAAACGATTCGAGTGAGATCTTCTCTCCGCCCAGCGTCGTGGTCGTAAAGTCGGGCGCGACCATTCCGACCTGAAGGTGGTCGACCTCGAAGATGTAGCCCTTGGCCTGGTCGGCGTAGTCCGAGTCACCGTCGAGGGCGATCAAGCGCTTGAAAGCCTCTCTAGCCTGCGGCAGTTGCTTTAAGCTGAGTTGGACCTGACCGATCGTGAACAGTGTCGCTGTCTTGACCTCCTTGGATTCAGCTCTCTTTAGGATCCCCTCGAGTGCCTTGATCCACGGCGCCGGAGTCGTTGATAGGGGCACGGCATCTGGCACGTATTCCAGGGTTTCGAGGAGTAACTCCTCGTTTGTGCAGTACTTCGCGACGAGCTTGAGGCGAGTGAATAGACCGGCCTTATCGAGTTCGAGAGATGCCGACCACACGAACGTACGCGCCGCGATCACACCCGCCTCGGTTGTCTTACCGGCCGACGCGACGAGCGCATCCATCTGCTTCAAGATGTCGAGGCGATTGTCGACGGACCCCTTGCCGCCCTGGCGGTCGACCTCGCCCGACGCCTCCTCAGCCTCCACGTACGCGTCGTTGGCGGTCTCCAGCCGAGCTTCGAGCTTCTCGAAGTCCTCAACCGGTCCCGCCAGGCACGCGTGCGAAGCCGAAACAAAGAGCATGATGATGATCGCGGCCACCCGCGGAGTCGCTATAGCGGTTGTCATACTGGAATCTCGCACTCTATCGCCCTCTCCGGATTGAACTGAGAGGATCGGCCGGTGAATCCGAACCTCCCGCTTACTCGAGCGCTTGAAGCCGAAGGGTCGTCTCGTGGATTTCGTCGTTCCGCTTGTAGGTAACACCAACCTCGTCACCGACTTTGAATTGTTCCAGAACATCCAGGAGCTCATATTGACCTCTCGTCGGCTGATCGGCCACCCGGACGATCAGGTCGCCCACTTGGCGGACACGTCCGTCTCGGGTTCTCACCGTCCCCCGCAGGCCTGCTTGCTCGGCCGAGCTTCCCTTGGACACCTCCCGCAGCAGCACGCCCTCGACCCCGAGCCGACGGGTTACGTTGTCCGGCCAAACGGTCACACCGAGGCCCGGACGGATCACCTTCCCGTAGCGGATGATCTGGGGAACGACGCGATTGACGATGTCGACCGGAATGGCGAAGCCGATCCCCGCGCTCGCGCCGGATGGGCTGGCAATCTGCGTGTTGACGCCGATCAGCCGGCCGGCGCTGTCGAGCAGCGGTCCGCCCGAGTTCCCCGGATTGATCGCCGCGTCGGTCTGAATCACGTCGTGAATCGGGCGACCGGTGAGCGAGCGCATCTCTCGCCCGAGGGCGCTCACGATTCCCGTCGTCAGTGTCTGATCGAGTCCGAATGGGTTGCCGATGGCGAGGACCTTTTGACCCACCACAAGATTGCTCGACGTGCCGACCGCGATGGCCTTCAGGCGATCCGGTGGGGCGTCGATCTTCAAGACCGCCAGGTCCTTGTCCTCAGACGCTCCGACGTAGGCCGCGTCCCACTGTGACTGGTCGGCGAGCGTGACCGTCCATCGCCTGCCCTCGCGGATGACGTGCAGGTTGGTCACGATGTAGCCGTTCGGGTCGAAAATGAACCCGGATCCACTGCCGGCCGGTATCTCGAACA
>CBDUZY010000563.1:0-2420 GCA_965371825.1 uncultured bacterium | reverse complement strand
AGTACTGCCGGGGTAGTCCCGTCGTACAAAAGTTCTTCACCGAAGCCTTCGATGGTGTTTTGATCACGGACTTCTGGGCCGCCTACGATTCGGTTGACGCAGCGGATCGGCAGAAGTGCCTGCCGCATCTGCTGCGCGAACTGGAGAAGGTGGACCTGCGCAACGACTCCGCCGAGTGGCAGACCTTCGCCAAGAAACTGCGCCGGTTGCTGCGTGATGGCATCCGTCTGCGGAAGCGTGCGGACTTCACGCCCCCGCGTTATCAAGCCCGGATCGACCGGTTGAACCGTCGTGTCGGTCAGATGGTAGGGGAAGAACATGGGGATGCCGACACCCGGCGCTTGACCAAACGTCTGCGCAAGTACGGTGAGTACATCTTCACGTTCTTGGACTATCCCGACGTGCCGCACGACAACAACTTCGGGGAGAGGCAGATCCGACCGGCGGTGATTCTGCGAAAGAACAGCCAGTCCAATCGATCCGATCGGGGCGCGGCCACCCAGGCCGTTCTTATGAGCGTCTACCGCACGCTCCGCCTCCGCGGCCTCAACCCGACCCAAACCATCGCTGAGGCCCTCAGAACCTACCTGATGACCGGTCGATTACCTGCGCTGCCAGGTGCTCCTGCGGGTGCCCGGGTCCAATAATCACGGCCCGCTTTGCCCTCGCGCTGGCGTTCCGAGGCCCGTGTAACCTGGTTGGGGTTTGGAGTTCGCTCCGGCCATCGGTCGGCCGCTCTCGGAGCGGTTTTTCTCTTCCCATGTTCACATTTCGGCACTCGATTGTGCCGGGGGGGGTACAATGCGCCTTGCTGGTTGGTTGCTCCGACGCCGCTGGAGGGGCAGAGCGGCCTCGCCGTCAGATCGGTGTAACATGGCGGCTGTTTTCAACGCAGTCTCTGACCGCGCTATATGAGGAGGACACAAGATGCGCGTGCGAAGACCGATGCTGCTGTTGGGCTTGGCGACCGGGCTGGTGCTGTCCGTGGCTTCGCCGCCGGCATGGGCGGACGACACCGACGGTGATGGCGTCGATGATTCGATCGACGTGTGCAACAACACGCCACCTGTTACGGCGGTTGACGCCGAGGGGCGTCCACTGGGCGACGTGGACCTGGATTGCGACCTCGACCTGGATGACTTCGCCCGGCTCCAGCAGGGATTCACAGGCCCGCTCGCGTCTTCCGACATGGTGATCGACACCGTCCCTGTCGGGAACCCAGGGAACGACGGGGAACTGTCGGGCGCAGGAGCAGGCGGGTCCGGTCCGGACCGCATCTGCGGGGCGGTGGACTACGCTTTCAACATCGGCACCTTCGAGGTCACCGCCAGACAGTACACCGAGTTCCTCAACGCCGTGGCGGACACGGATGCGTACGGGCTGTATAACACCGGCATGTGGTTGGAAACTTCCGGCTGCAAGATCAGACGCAGTGGCTCTTCGGGCAGCTACACATACAGTGTGACCTGGGACTGGGCGGACCGGCCGGTGAATATCGTCTCCTGGGGCGATGCAGCCCGGTTCTGTAACTGGCTGCACAACGGGCAACCGACGGGTGCCCAAGACCTGAGCACGACCGAGGACGGATCGTATTACCTGAATGGTGCGACGAGCTGGACCGAGCTGACAGCCGTCGCGCGTGAGCCGGACGCCACGTGGGTCATACCGTCAGAGGATGAATGGTATAAGGCGGCGTACCACTGCAATGACGGCGTGACCGGGAACTACTGGGATTACCCGACGAGCAGCGACAGCAGGCCGAGCAACGATCTGATCGACCCGGACCCGGGCAACAACGCTACGTTCAAGGCCGATGATTTAACCATTGGGCTCCCCTACTACCGCACGCAGGTTGGGGCGCACGAGAACTCCGACAGCCCTTGCGGGACGTTCGATCAGGGTGGGAACGTAAAGGAGTGGAACGAAGCCATAATCTACGGTTCGTATCGTGGTCTCCGCGGCGGGTCGTTCCACGACGTCGGCTACGTCGACTACTACCTGGGCGCGGCGTACCGCATCAGCTCCAACCCGACGAGCGAGGGCAGCAGCAACGGGTTCCGCGTCGCCGAAGTCCCCTGAGCACGCTACGATAGCACGGGTGGCTTTAGGAGGTGCAGGAGTGCCCGGTAGGAGGAAACGGTAAGGAGGTTACACTCTGTCCTTTATCTCTTTTTCCCTTTGTCCGAGCGCAGCGAGGATCGAAGGTTTTTGAGAAGCGAGAATCGCGGCAAGGGAAGAGACGGGCAGCCGCCGGTCGTGTTGGCCAAGTGGTATGACACGACACGGTGGCTCCTGGAGCGAATCGACAGCTTTCCCGAGAGCCAACGGGTCATCTTCGGGTGGCGTCTGGCGGACCACGCCATCGATGTCCGTCGGGAATGAGGCCATCCGAGCATTGCAGATGGCTGACCTGTTACCAC
>CBDUZY010000562.1:0-2431 GCA_965371825.1 uncultured bacterium | reverse complement strand
CTGCGTACTCGGGCCAGAGCAGGTAATCCGTCCAGTGAGTCAGGGCGGTGACCGGTCGCCAGAAAGCTCCCTTCAGCTCCGGCAGCGTCCACCACGGCCAGGCGCCGATGTCCATGAGGCGTTCCGTCAGCCCCGGCCGGGCGAACGTGAACAGATCCCACGGCGAGTCGAAGAGTCCCGCGAACGTCTCAGTCCTAACGAACCGAAGCTGGTGGAAATAGTCGTCGGCGACCCGCCCGGCCCAAAGCGACGGGACGGCGAGGACCATCGCGAGCGCCGCCAGCAGAATCGGCAGTCTCGAATGCGACAGGGCGACCGACAGCTTTCGCCTCAAGACACCCGAGGGGGCAGTCTTGGAACGTGTGGCCTTCGCGTCATCGATCACGATTGGGTCATTTCGCTGATTAGGACCGGCGGGCTGAGTGCGGGTCGGATCAACGCCGATCGCACTCGCCACACTTCATGCGCGACCTACATATAAGGGAAGGGCGGAGCGAATCAAGTCCGCCCCGCCCCTGGTCAAACCCTGGTCAGCACGCCGGTCGTAGACGGGCATGCGGGCCGTATGTCAACGGCACAGTCCGGTCTTCTTGTCGCAGTTCATCGGGTCTCGTAGGGCGTGACGCATCAAGGCATATGCAAAGGGGCGGGAGAACGTCGTCTCCCGCCCCTGGCTGAGCGTTCAGGGTTATCTCACCAATCACATTACTGGCTTACCTGCAGTAGTTCTTGGCCGGATGACAACTGTTCGAGCAGCAGTCCGCACTCGAGGTACAGTATCCGCCGGCGGGTACGCAGGGGTCGCAATCCGGATCGCTGGAATCACATGTTGGGCCGCAGCATCCGTCAGAGAGACCGCAAGCCGGCCAGCTGTTCTCGCACACGCCCCCGACGCAATCATCCACCGTGCACTCGTTGGAATCATCGCAGTCGGCGGGCACCGTGCAGCCACAATCGATGGCACAGTTGTTGATGTCCTCGGCCCCCTCGCAGGCGCCGTCACCGCAGCAGTACGACGTACCTTGCGGGTCCGTGGTGCACGACCAACCGGTTTCATTGCAGCGGCTATCGCCGCAACCTTCAGTGGCGCCACAGCAGAAACGCCCTGATGGTGCACCGGTCGTCTTGCCGTTGCAGTCAGCCGAGCAACTGCGGCAATCCTCGCCGTCCCCGGCCTCGCACAGACCGTTGCCGCAGACCGTACCGCCGCTGCCGCTGATGCAGTCACCCGAGCAGTTGTTGCAGTCTTCGCCTTCCTCACACGTGCCGTTGTTGTTGCAGATGCACGCGGGGTCGCCCGTGCAATCCGCGTCGTCGCAATCGACATCCGTGTCGCAGTCGTTGTCGACTCCGTCGGTACACAAACCGGTCTCTACACTCGGCGGTGTCCCGCAATCGTCCGGGCAGTTACACTGATCCTCACCCGGGTCACACGTTCCGTCACCGCAGAAGCTCCCGCCGCCGCACGACGGGATATACGCGTCGATTTCGTCACAGATTTGATCGATGGGCACGCCGCGGTTGGGATCGCCTCCTTGATCGCAGTAGTTGTGGCAGTGGTGAAGAGCGATCACTTTATGGCCCGAGGCTGCCAGCACGGGCGAACCCGAGGAGCCGCCCTCGGTGTCGTTCCAGTATCCGACCTCCAGCGTCGCACCGCTGCAAGTTGGCTCCGTCAGGGAGATGACACGACCGACGTCTCCCACGTCTCCGGTGCTGTTATACGCAAACTCCTTCGCCCGCCCGGCCGGGTACGAGACGAGGTAGACCTGTTCGCCGACCACCGCTAAACGATTGTCAATCTCCAGGTATCCGTACGTGGCCGCCGGATTGCCGGCAAGCTGCACCAGGGCATAGTCCAGCCCCGGGCTGTCCTGAATGAAAGCCGACCCTGAGTAGATCGCTCCGGGGTAGCAGAGCTGGCAGTTGGCGTCGTTGCAGTTGGGCGCCTCGGCCATGAACTCGTAGTCGGTGTTCAGGGCGTCGGTTGCCGAGGTGATGCAGTGCTCGTTCGTGATGAAGTAGCTATCGGCGGACGCCAGCCAGCCGGTGCAAAGATACATGTTCCGAATCAGCAGGCGGGCGACGGCACGACCCTGATCGTACTCCGCCGACGGAGCTCGACAAATGGCGTTCTCGAAATCGTTGGCTCCGCAAATCCTCTCGATGGCTGGATCGAGGTTGACAAAGCCGGCCGCGTACTGGTCAACCACGAAGCCTCTGTTGGACTTATCGCCGGCGCTCACCAGCTCCAGCACGATGGTGTCGCCCTTGACGTGCTGCGCCCAGAACTTGCCGGAGTTCATCTTGCCCTTGCCTTCGAGGGTGTAGCTCTGCCCACCGTCGGCATCGGACACGAGGAGGAAGTCGCCTTCCGCCAGGTGGAACTTGGCGAAGTGAACACCCATGTACGTCGCGTCCGGATGGGTGA
>CBDUZY010000561.1:0-2435 GCA_965371825.1 uncultured bacterium | reverse complement strand
AGGGCCGTTGTGGTCTGCTCGGGCTCGAGCTGAAATGTCTCGGTTAGCGATACGCCGATGTCCTGCGGTTCGAGCAGCGGCCAAAGCTTCACCTGATCCTCGAGCCTGGGACACGCGGGGTATCCAAAGCTGTACCGCGATCCCTGGTAGTGCTGTTTGAAGATGGCCTGCTTATCAGGGGCGTCCTTGTCGGCGATTCCCCATTCGGCGCGGATCTGTTTGTGTATGTACTCAGCCAGGGCTTCCGCCATTTCGATGCCGAACCCGTGGAGGTGCAGGTAGTCACGGTAGCGGTCCTGGGCGAAGAGTAACTGTGCCGCCTCGGTGACGCGGCGCCCGGCTGTCACGACACTGAGGGCGACGACGTCGAAAACCCCACTGGAGACCGGTTTGAAGAAGTCGCTCAGACACCAATAGGGCGGTTTGCCCATCCGCGGGAACTCGAACACGGCTAATTGTCGATCGCGGTCTTCGGCGTCGTAGACGATGAGCGTGTCGCCGTCCGACTGTGTGGGCCAGAATCCATAAACCGCCTGGAGTTGGAGAATCCCCTCCCGCTCGCACTGCTCGGCCACACGCCGCAAGATGGGACGCAGTTCGTCTTCGCGATACTTCTCGAATTCCTCGGGACTGCGGGATCCCTTGCGGTACTGCCACTGCACATTGAAGAGCATCTTCTCGTTCAGATACTCCAGCGCCGCTCGCATGTCTACCTGTTCGAGGACGCGCCTTCCCCAGAAGGGCGGCTGGGGAACCGGCTCATCACGCGAGATATCCGATTGCGGCGGTGTGAAGTGTTCTGTGAGTGCGGGTTCGTCGGGAGGGACGACCGGCGGCGCCGCGGCGGTCTTGCTCCGTCCGTCCGCGGTTGCACACTCCGCACCGGCGGCTGCGGCGACCGGTTGGCGCGCGGCAACCTCGCCATCCTCCAACGTTCCGCCAACGATCCGCTCCATCAGGTGCAGACCGGCGAACGCGTCTTTGGCGTAGAACAGCGGCCCCGGATATTGAGGCCGCAGGTCCCGCTCGACGAACTTGCGCGTAAGGGCCGCCCCGCCCAGAATCACCGGGGGGTTAAGGCCGCGTTCAGTCAGTACGGCGAGGTTCTCTTTCATTACCACCGTCGATTTCACCAGCAAACCGGACATGCCGATCGCGTCCGCCCCGTGCGTCTCGCAAGCTTCGATGATGCTGTTGATGGTCTGTCTTATGCCGAGGTTGTGAACCGTATAACCGTTGTTGGACAGGATAATGTCGACGAGGTTCTTGCCAATGTCATGCACGTCGCCGCGCACGGTCGCCAGCACGAGCGTTCCTTTCCCATGGGCCGCGTCGTGGTCCAAATGAGGTTCCAGGAACCGAACGGCGGCTTTCATCGTCTCGGCTGACTGAAGGACGAAGGGAAGCTGCATCTGGCCGGCGCCGAACAGATCGCCCACGGTCTTCATGCCGTCGAGCAGTATCTCGTTGATGATGTCCACCGGTCTGTGGGTCAGCATCGCTGCGTCGAGGTCCTCCTCGAGCCCGGTGCGATCACCGTTGATTATGCGCAGCTTCAGTCGCTCCTCTACGGTCTCTGGCTCTTCGCGGTCGGTCGCGACGGTGCCCTCGACGTCCTCGAAAGCCTTTAGAAGCAGGTGAAGCGGATCGTAATCGTCGTGCCGGCGATCGAAGATCAGGTCCTCGGCGAGGCGCCGGTGCTCGTCATCGATTCTGTACAAGGGCATGATCCCGGTTATGTGCAGGATCGCGGCGTCCAGGCCTCGCTCGCGGGCGAAGTGCAGGAAGACGCTGTTCAGGACGCGGCGAGCGGGCGGTCTCAAGCCGAAGCTCACGTTGCTAAGGCCCAGCAGCGTGTGGGCGCCGGGGCATTCGGTCTTGATTTCCGCCAGCGCCTCGAGTGTCTCCAGGCCGAGGCGCCGGTCCTCCGCATTGCCGGTGCAGATGGTGAAGGTAAGCGGGTCGAAGATCAGGTCAGTCGGACGGATTCCGTTGCGATCGGTGGCTAAGTGGTAGATCCGCCGGGCGACCTCGACCTTGCGTTCGCGCGTCTTGGCCATGCCCTCTTCATCGATGGTCAAGGCGATCAGCGCCGCCCCGTAGCGCTTTGCCAACCGGCAGATCGCGTCCAGCCGCTCCTCTCCGTCCTCGAGGTTGATCGAGTTGATGATGCACTTACCGCCGGCCAGCTTGAGCGCGGCCTCCATGACGTTTACGTCCGTGCTATCGATGACCAGTGGAGCGATAACGTCGGCTACGAAGCGCTCGAGCAACTCCGTCATGTCCCGCGTTTCATCACGTCCGACGTAGGCGACACAAACGTCGAGAAGATGGCTGCCCTGGCGGATCTGCTCTCGTCCCATTTGCACCATGCCGTCGATGTCGCCTTTAGCTAGAAGCTCTCGGAACTTCTTGGAACCGTTGGCGTTGGTGCG
>CBDUZY010000560.1:0-2438 GCA_965371825.1 uncultured bacterium | reverse complement strand
GCAGATGTCGCCCGGCTCCACCTGCCCTACGAACTGATTATCCATAGAGAACACAGAGGCAGGCAAGAACGCGTGCCACTGCGCCCGAACGGGGCTACCCGCTTACCCGTCGTCGGCCGGCGTCTCGGCGTGTTCGACGGTCGGCTCTTCGATGAAGAGTTCGAGCGCCGCGTGCGGGATGCTGCGGATTTTCTCGTAGGTCCACGGCTGGGTGATGCTGAGATATGCCATCGATCCGGTCAGACCAGTTAAGCCAAGGCAGAACACGACGAGGATGGGCATTAGAACCGCGTTGTAGACCAGCATGCGCCGCCGGTCTTTGGGAGTAACGATCTCGTCGATGGCCTCCAGCAGCGGCAGGCCGAGGCTGCGAGCCACCTGCCCCGAGCTGCGATAAACGTGGTCGAGCACTTCGGCGAGGATCACGAACAGCACCCCAACGCCGATCCCCGAAATCAGGGCCAACAGAACGACCGTCGTCGCCTTGGGAGAGATCGGCAGGCTGCCTCCACGAGCCGGCTGCCCTTCGGAGAACTGCACGAGCCTGTTCTGCTCGACGGCTTTGATGGCCGGCTCGATCTGCCCCAGCGTCTGCTCTACCTGGCCCTTGCGGTATCCGGCCTTCGTCACGCGCTCCATTACGAACGAGAATTCCTCTTGTTTTTGGTAGACCTCGTCGCGCGCTTTGCGAAGTTGTCCTATCGCCAGATCGTTGGTCTGCAGGCTGATATCGACCTCACGGATCTTGGCGGTCTGAGCGGTGATCTGCACACCGACCCGGGCCCGCTCACCCTGCCAGATCGACTCGGGAGTCCCGGGTGCCGGGACGGCGGAAGGCCTGGTCAGATGGATCGTTCCATCGGCCACCGCCCGGCGATCCGCGGATCGTTGTTGCTGCAGGCGAACGACCAAGCGCTCGCGATCGACCAGGGACTCTTTGATTTCGGGGTGCTCGTCGGTCATTCCCCTGGTCACGCGCAGCTTGTCGACCTCGTCGTCCAGGTGGCGAATCTGAGCGGCGATCGCCAGAGTAGTCGCGCTAATGAACTCGTCACCGTTTTCACCATCGCACTCACCGGTGAGGCCTAATGCTTTCGGATCGTTCACCGCCAGCAACTGACGTTGGGCGTCGAGTTCCGCCTCATACTCGCGTTTGCGTAGGAGCAAGTCACGTCGCTCGGACTCCAGCCCGGCGAGCTTGACGGAGATCGCACCCGGGTCGGTCGGATCGACGTGCGGATTCTCCAGCCGCAGACGCGTCTCCTCGCGCTTGGCCGCCAGGACCTCGTCCGTCGCCTCGTCGGCTTCGCGGCGGAAGTAGTCGCGCTGCCTCACGAGGTAGTCGTGAATCCACTTCATCGTGCGGCGGATGTAGGTCTTCTTGGCCTGGTCGACCAGCTTCCGTCCGATGGTCGGATCGGGCCCGGTGTAAGCGATGGTGACGATATCGATCAGATCGCTCGGCGATTTCGTCGAGATCGTGAGCGTCGCCCCGAGCGAGCGGGCTAGTGCGCTACGCCGCCGGATAGAATCGGGCGTCAGCGTGCCGTCCGGGTCGCGCTCGGCGTCATCCATCAAACCCAAGTCGTCGACGACCTCCGACATGGTCTCGACCGAGGTCATGTCGAGACGCATCGTCTTACGAAAATACTTGTACGAGGCCACACCTGCCGTCATGTGCAGGTTGACCATTACCGGGTCGTTACGCACCTCGAAGCTGGTCGTAGCCCGGTATGTTCGCGGATAGTAGAGACTTGTGACGAACGCCCCGCAGGACACGAGGCAAAACGGCACGAAGAACATCCATCTGTGAAGCGACAGCAGCCGTATGGCGTCGTTAAGCGCCCGTCGTATTTCGCTGAATGGACGATCATCGTCGGTGGTGTGCTCCCCGCGGCCGAGCGCTCCGCCGCCGCTGCCTTTCGACTGCCCCGACCTGTGTCCGTGTTTGTGCGTCAAACCTGTCGCCTTCAATCAACGCTTTGGAACACTTCGCTCGACGGTACCCGTCAGTGCCAAAATGTGTCCCTCACGTGCAGCGTTTCAGACACGCCGCGAACGAGACCGAACAGCCGCCGCGCTTGACCTAGCCGGGCGCCCATCGCCCCATAAGGTCGACGACTCGGCGATACCGGTCGCGGATGCCGTGCGCTACCCGCGCAACCGTCGGTTTCTCAATGTGTTTTCGGACGACGCCGTGCGGCGGTTGAGGCCAAAGGTGACCGTTACGACCGGCCCTGGATCAACCCACAGCCCGATGTTACGGGACCGACATTACCGGACCATGACCGCCACTGGTTGTGCGGCAAGCGGTGACGACACCAACCCGCCCACCCGGTGCGGCGACACCGACCGGTGCTGCTTCCGTCCAGACACTGCCCTCGACTCAGACTGAGCGGTTTTCTCGTTGAGCAGCGTTCGCATGACAGAAAAGGCCC
>CBDUZY010000559.1:0-2439 GCA_965371825.1 uncultured bacterium | reverse complement strand
CCCGCCTCGGCGGGACTTGCCCACGGCTACTGTAGGTCAGCCTTTCAGGCTGCATTAGCGTACGGCGCTCGAGCCGCCGGAAGTGTTGCGGACCCCGCAGCTTCCAGTTGCGTGCTTGTGTTGTCCGGACTCTGGTTGCGGTCGATGATAGCACCGGAAGATCCCGGCGCGCCGGGACGGCTGGCACTCAAACGCGGAGGTATCGATAAAGCTGTGGGAACTTGGACTGCTACACCCTCGCCCAGGCTCCCGACAAGTCGGGATTCCATTTCGCCTGCGGCTCAGAAGAGCCGGGCACTCACGATGGTCGAGCTGCTCGTGGTGATAGTCATCATGACCATCCTCATAAGTTCGGTCATGGTTGCCAGCAGCCTGGTGATCACCAAGTCCCGGACCACGAACACCCAGGCGCTCCTCCAGGTCGTCTCTGACGCGGTCGAGGAGTTCAAGCGCGAGCAGACCGCCCATCCGACGATCGCCCGGGCGAGCCAGGACGCGGCGGGCGGCGGCAAGGTCAAGGTAAGGTACATGAAGCGCTACGGGTACTATCCGCCGGACGAGTTGGAGGTGTTCACCGGGGCCGGATTGCCGGGCAGTGCGCCCACGGGCGCTTATTCGCTGGCGGTGAAGCCGGCGGTGATGCACCCCCCCCCGCCCTACAATCCGATGCGCTTCTACGGGGACGGAACCGCCGAGGATGCGAAAGAGCACCGGGACCTCGCCGCGATGATCGTGGCCATCGAAACCCTGGGCGACACATCCTCGTCCATCCTCGACAGAATCCCCGACGGCAACCGCACGGCTGGGGTGCTCGACGCGACCGGCGACCCGGCGCAGTTCCTCGATCGAAACAACAACGGAAAGTGGGACCAAGGGGAGGACCATCAAATTCGCTACATCATCGACGCCTGGGACAACCCGATCAGCTACCTCGCCCAACGGGACTGGGACCCCGATGACGAGCCCGCGGCGTCGACCAACCACGCCTCATGGAACAAGGTTTCAACGCAGATCATACGGCTCAACGGCGGTCAGCCGGTGATCATGTCCTACGGACCCGACGGCGAGGACCAGCTCACCATGGGTGCGATGCTGAACACCGGGGAGGCTTCGCTGGTCGGCGACTTCGGGATGACGAATCCGGTCGAGGACGTTTTGGACAACCCGATGAACGCGGACAACGTGTACTCCGACCCCTCGTTGAAGGAGAAGCTGGGCCGAGGGATTGTCGAATGAGCGCTGACGACTGGAACATTGCACGACGTTTTACGCGGCGCCGCGCGAGCCGGCGGGCGTTTACCTTGGTCGAAATGGTGGTGGTCGTCGCGGTGATTCTCATACTTGTCGGAATTGTGCTCCCGGCGGCGACGGCAATGTGGAACCAGCGGCGCGTCGCGGAAGCCCGGAACACGGTCTCGGGCATGCTCATGACAACCCGTGCGCGGGCTCTTCAAAACGAAGACGGCGAGGCCGGCATGTTCTTCTTCCTCGACGACGACGGGGTGCAAAGAATCGCCCCCATAAGCCGCAATCCAAACCACTCGACCACGCCCGTCGACTCTCGTATACGCACCTGGCAGACCGACGATGAGTGGCAGAGCGTGTTCACGATCACCGAGGACCGAAGTTATACGCTGCCGGTGCCGATGCGCGTCGTGCCCAGGTACGTGGTGGGAGATACGACTAACAGTCCGGAGGTCCCCGCATATCAGCTCTTTGACGCCGTCGAGCTAGCCAACGAGGACTTCCACGAGCTACCCGACGAGGCGGATCAGACCCAGCGACATCGCAACTTCTTCTCGCTTGTATACTCGAGCGACGGAAGTCTGCAACTTTGGCGTGACGTGCTGATTAGGGACATCGATCAGGACGAAGATTCTCGTGGCGACGTGACGGGCCTCGCCGTCGGTGAAAAAGAGATGGTTAAGAAGTACCACGCCCAGAACGTACCGACTGCCGTTAACATACTGCCCGGCGGAGCTTCGCCCCTAATCGACTCGCTGTTGGTGGACGGCGACATCGCATTCAACTTCCCATCCATTGACGGACTCTTGGTCTACGACGATTCCATGTTCAGGGAGGCTGGGTCGGAACAGGAGAAGCGGACCTACCTTCTCGTGACCGCCCAGCCGTTCTACGTACACCGATCGACGGGAACCGTCGTGCGCGGCCCCATCGGAGAAAACTAGGGTCCGTAGTCGTGAGCAGCTCCAAGATGATGGCACAAACCCGCAGCCACAGAGTGACAGGGAAACAACCGACCCGCCCGGCGTTTTCGCTGTTAGAGATGATGATCGCCATAGTCATTCTCGGTCTGGGACTGGTGATGGTAGCCACCATGTTTCCGGTCGCCTGGAGTCGGGCTCGCAAGCTCAATGAACACACCGTGGAGAGGTCCGTCGCACCGGGCGCCGAGGCGACGCTAAGGGCACTTCTGCG
>CBDUZY010000558.1:0-2454 GCA_965371825.1 uncultured bacterium | reverse complement strand
AGACCAGCGTGATCGTGCGCGTCTTGCCCGAATCCGGATCGGTCACGTTGACCTCGATCTCCTGCATCGGCGTCAGATCATCAGACAAGCCCGGGAAGTCGAACACCTCGCGCCCGGTAAAACCCAGCGACTCGCGGGATTCGCCGTCCTTGAACTGCAGCGGTAGGACGCCCATTCCCACCAGGTTGCTTCGGTGAATGCGCTCGAAGCTCTCGGCCACCACTGCGCGAATGCCCAATAGCAGTGTTCCCTTGGCCGCCCAGTCGCGCGACGAACCCGTGCCGTACTCCTTGCCGGCGAGCACAATCAACGGCGTGCCGCTCTTCTTGTACGCCTCGGCTGCGTCGTATATGGACATCTGCTCACCACTCGGTAGGTACACGGTAACACCGCCCTCGGTGCCCGGAGCCAGCAGGTTACGCAGGCGGATGTTGGCGAACGTCCCTCGCGTCATGATGCGGTCGTTGCCCCGCCGCGATCCGTAGCTGTTGAAGTCCGCAATCTCGACGCCGCGCTCTTGCAGATACTGACCCGCCGGTGAACTCGGCTTGATAACGCCCGCCGGTGAGATGTGATCCGTAGTCACCGAATCGCCGACCATCACGAGCACACGGGCACCGGTGATCGGTTTGACCGGCTGCAGACCGAGCGTCAGGTTCTCGAAAAACGGCGGATTCTGCACGTAAGTGCTGCTAGCGTCCCACGGATACGTATCGCTGGAGACGCCGCTGATTTCGTTCCACTTCGGGTTGCCGTCGAAGGCGGCCGCGTAGCGCGTTTTGAACTTGTCGGCTGTTACGGACTTCTCCACCGCCTCGGCAACCTCCACCTGTGTCGGCCAGATGTCCTTCAGGTAAACCTCTTTACCATCACTGCCGGTGCCTATCGGTTCGGTCGAAAGGTCGACGTCGGTCGTGCCGGCGATCGCATACGCAACAACCAGCGGCGGCGACGCCAGGTAATTGGCTTTGACCTGTGAATGAACCCGACCCTCGAAGTTTCGGTTTCCGCTGAGAACCGCCGCGACGACGAGCTGCTCTGCGCCGATCGCCTCCGACATAGCCTCGGGCAGCGGGCCGCTGTTGCCGATGCACGTAGTGCAGCCGTAGCCGACGGTGTAGAAGCCAAGCTTTTCGAGATAGGGCGTAAGCCCGGCGGCATCGAGATAGTCGGTGACGACGCGTGACCCCGGCGCCAGGCTCGTCTTGACGAAGGGCTTGACCTTCAGACCCTTCTCGAAGGCCTTTTTCGCGACAAGACCCGCCGCCACCAGCACCGACGGGTTCGAGGTGTTCGTGCAACTCGTGATGGCCGCGATCGCCACGGCCCCGTGCGTAACCCGCGACGATCCGCCCTCGAGCTTTATCTCGGCCGATCGGGAGATGGCCGTGTCGTCCAGTTCGAACCCGCGCTCGCCGACCGGTGCCCGAAGGGCCGCGGCGAACGCCGACTTCATCCGGCTCAGCGGGATCCGGTCCTGCGGACGCTTCGGACCCGCCAGGCACGGCTCGACCGTCGACATATCAAGCGACATAGTATCGGTGAACCGGGGCGTCGGCGTGTCATCGGTTCGGAACAGCCCCTGCTCTTTCATGTAGCGCTCGACGAGGTCGATGCACTCTTTGGACCGGGCGGTTCGGCGCAGGAAAGCCAGCGTCTCGTCGTCGACCGGGAAGATGCCCATGGTCGCCCCGTACTCCGGGGCCATGTTGGCGACCGTCGCCCGGTCCGCGAGGCTCATCGCACCCAGCCCGTCGCCGAAGAACTCGACGAACTTCCCGACGACGCCCTTCTTGCGGAGCATTTCGGTCACGGTCAGCACGAGGTCGGTGGCGGTCGATCCTTCGCCAAGCCGGCCGGTCAGTTCGAAGCCGATTACCTCGGGCATGAGCATGTAGATGGGCTGCCCCAGCATGACCGCCTCGGCCTCAATCCCTCCCACGCCCCACGCCACGACGCCCAGCCCGTTGATCATCGTCGTGTGGCTGTCCGTTCCGACGAGGCTGTCGGGGAACGCCGTCTTGACGCCGCCGATGTCACGCGTTGTCACCACGGAGGCTAGATACTCGAGATTGACCTGGTGGACGATGCCGGTCGCGGGGGGGACCACACGGAATCCGTCGAAGGCGTTCTGCCCCCAGCGCAGGAACTCGTAGCGCTCCATGTTGCGGAGGAATTCGCGATCGGCGTTGATGCCGAGCGCTTCCGATGAGCCGAACGCGTCCACCTGAACCGAGTGATCGATCACCAGATCGACCGGTATGAGCGGGCTGATCCTCTTCGCATCTCCGCCTAGCTTGGCCATCGCATCGCGCATCGCCGCAAGGTCCACCACCGCGGGAACGCCGGTGAAATCCTGCAGCAGCACTCGCGCCGGTACGAACGGTATCTCGCGCTTAGCGACGCCGGTAGCGCTCCATCCGGCGATGGTCCGCACGTCGTCCGCCGTTATCG
>CBDUZY010000557.1:0-2459 GCA_965371825.1 uncultured bacterium | reverse complement strand
CACTTCCGATCGCCTTCGCCGCAAAACTCACACCGACTCATGAAATATGCGGGCTCAACGTCGGCTCGGAGGTCTTGGCTGGGCGTGTGTGCGATGGGCAGATGGATGATCAGATGTCCGCGTTACCGGCAGACGGCGTCCCCCGCCAGGGTTCTCCAGTCAACCGACTGATGAGGTTCTCGCGGACGAGCGTCGCGGCCACCTTGACGTCATAGCTGATACCCGTTGCCAGAAGCGGTCTGATGTCGTCCAGGAATACCGACGCAGTCTCCTTCTCGAACAAGTTACGCTCAAACTCGGCGCGAGAGATAGCCCGTTTCTCGTGCTTCATGTATGCGGAAAAGCACGCTACCACCTGGTCGGGGTCCAGCAAGCCACGGCTCAGACACAGCCACAAATCGAAGAGATCGCGCCCTTTGCGACGCTGATAAAGGGCTCGCAGCTTCGTGCCCATCAGTTCGTCCAGCTGGTATGTGGTCACGCTGGCCTCTCCGGTGAACCACGGGTTCGCCACCGCGAGTGGGTGACGGTGGTAGTCCAGAACCGCAAAGTGCTCGCGCGTGTTCATTTCGATTTTCAGGCGTAACGGGCGGATCGGCGGCACCTCCGATTCGAAACGATAGACCAGCGTCACACTGGCTTCGCTGCTTGACCGCTTGGGCCGCCCGAGCCAGGGATCCAGTCGACGGCGTAGAGCGTTCAACACGTCGCCTATGGCACCAGGCTCTGTTTGAACCAGGTCGATGTCCTCCGAGTATCGACTGGGGGGATGGATGAACAGCTTGTTCAGGGCCGTCCCGCCCCGAAGGGCGAGTGAACCGCTCAATTCGGGGTCGGTGAATATCTCAACGGTCGCACGTGAGAGCACGAGATCCTGTTCAACCTGAGCGTCATCGGCCCAGGGTGCGGTCGCGCGCCATGCGGTAATGTGTGCTTGCGGAATCATGTTTCGATCTCGATTGGCTCAGCGACGGACACATGCCATCTACGATCCTCGGCCGCACATGCAGCGGTTCGCCCCGGCCGAAGGGATACGACACGAGGGGATTGCCGCTCAAGCCATTCATGAAGGGCCTTCGCCTGCGGGCGTCCTCGGACCCTTTCGAGTACGTAACCCAGGCGCTGCGCGTTGGGAAGGTCCCCACTCGCGCGCACGACCTTGAGCAATCGTTTCGGTTGCAGCAGCGGAGCCAGATCCATCAGAACGGTCGCAACGTTATCGAGATCGCCGGCCACTCTCGCGAAGCGCACCAAGTCCACCGCCGTCGACTCCGGGGTGGACACGCGCATAGTGCCCGTGGGCGTTTTCACGCTCTGCACCGCGGTGTCCAGAGTACGCTTGTTGACAAAGAACCGAATCCTCGCGCGGCCGACGTGCAGAGGTCTGACCGGCCGATCGGTGAGGACCTGGAACTCCTGAGGCTGCTGGTGGGACGCCCCATGGATGCCGGCCGCACTGAGCAATCCGACATAGTAGGCCCGCTCCATCGCCTGCATCAGGTTGTCGATGAACCAGGACGGGGGCGGAGCGCCGGCATGGAGATACTCGAGCGGGACGACCACGTAGAAGTAGCTCTTGACCTTCACCACGCGTCGGCGGCGAGCGAGTCGTTGGAGGGCTTTCTTGACAGCCTCGGCCGAGAGGCCGCTGCCGCTGATCGCCTCGGCCCGGAGGAACGTGTACCTCCCCCGCGCTTGCAGAGAATCCACCCAGGATTCTACGGTCAGCGCTGGCATCGTCGCCTCGACATGCAGTTTGCACAACAGGGCACAATATGTCCCTTTCTGCAAACAATAATAACACACGATCCCGCCCCTGTCAAGCGGCTTCTGCGGCTCGATCGCTCCCCGCCGGACTGACCTTCCCCCCGGGTTAGTACCAGTCGCTAAGTTACACCGACCACACTCTGTTGCCCAGCAGCGGGCGGAGTGGAGTCCCTAGGCCACGGAGCGCAGCCCGCTGCTGGCGGATCAATCGCGACCGCTTCCGGTGCCGGCGGGCGATAGCCCAACGCGCTATGCGGTCGAACCGTGTTGTAGTAACGACGCCATCGTTCGATCAAGATCTTGGCCTCCTTCAAGGTATAGAAGATCTCGCCGTTGAGTAGCTCATCACGTAGCTTGCCGTTGAACGACTCGACGTAGCCGTTCTCCCAAGGACTCCCCGGCTCGATGAACAACGTTTTGACACCGACACGCTTCAGCCAATCCCGGACCACCTTGGCCGTGAACTCGGGGCCGTTGTCACTGCGTATGTGGTCCGGCACTCTACGAGTGACCGCAGCCCGGCCGGCGCGCCTTGGCTTCCACTGAGACCAGGATCGCCCTGACCTTTCCCTCTCAACCTGATCCAGGTGTTGGATTACACTCCGGTGTTGGATCAAGGAGGAAGGCGGCGGCGCGCAAGATTACGCGGGCGCGGGTTCTCTTGAAAGCGGATGCTGGTGAATGCGGGCCTG
>CBDUZY010000556.1:0-2461 GCA_965371825.1 uncultured bacterium | reverse complement strand
GGGCTGCTCGCGCCTCTCCTGAAGATGATCGAAAAAGAGCTTCCACTCGCTGCGGCACCCTTTGACCGCGCCCACTATTTTTCGGGGTGCCGCACGCCTTTTTTACTGTTTCCGCATCGCTGCAAACCAGGGCCCGCTTCCAGCTTCACGTTCCGCGTGCCGGCCTCCGACTCCGCGTTGATTCGGCTTGGTGGTGCGTTGGTCTGGGAGATATGGGCATGAGACCCGGGTTTCCGCTGCGCGGCTGTAAAGCTGGGTTTGGAGAGACCTCGCCTGAAGCACGCCCCGAAGAACGCTACGCTCTTAATCGGAATCCCGACCGGTCAGCGCTCGACGTCGAACTCCTCGATATCGAACGAATCGTCGTCGCCGGGTGCTCCGCCGGTTGTATCGGACCCTGGGGCGGTGTCGGACCGCAGCGCCGGATCCGAAGAAGCGACCGCCGGCTCTTCATCGTTCGGCATTCTAACGGTCTCACCTCGTTTGGAGATGATCGTCCGGGCCAGCTCGATCCGTTCGATCAAGGCGGGCATATCCGGGATCCGGTTACCGGGGTCCGACTGGCAGCACTCGTTGATCAACCGCGAAACACACGTGGGCAGATGGTGCATGGTCGACTCGCGCACCTCAGATATGCGCATGCCGATCAGGCTCTCCGAGTGCATGTTCACCGTCTGATTCATATCGGTCGGGATGGGCTTGCCGGTGATCGTGCGGTGCAGGGCTGCGCCCAGACCGAATATATCGGTCCGCTGGTCGAGCGTCCCGCGCTGAACTTGCTCGGGCGCCATGTAGTCGATGGTTCCCTGGATCTTGGTCTTCGCCTCGTGGGTCCTCGCACTCTGGCCCAGATCGATCAATTTCACGGTGCCATCGGCGGTGAGTAGGATATTGTTGGGCTTGAGGTCGGCGTGAACAAACCCGGCCAGGTGCATCGCGTGCAGCCCGTTCGCCACCTCGCCAAAGATGCGGAGGCACTCGTCAAGCGTCGGTTGCACATCCTTGTCCGAGAGGGGGGCTCCGGCGATGTACTCCATGAAGAGGATGGCCCCACGGACTCGAAAGCGCTGCCGCATGAGGCGAAGTTCATACACCTTGCGAATGACCGGGTGGTCGATCGACGAACCGATCGCGAGTTCGGACCTGAGCAGATTGATGAAGCTCGAGTCCTCAGGTCTGACTATCTTGACGATCTTGACCGCGTAGTCCGTCCCCGTACGCATACAGCGGGCGCGGTAGATTCTGGTCTGGGCTCCAACGCCCAGTTTCTCGAGGATGCGGTAGTTCGGAATATCAACAGCCACAGCTAATCAATCACTCCAGGTCGTTGTAGTGGTCACCGTCGCCCGCTCAAGCTACTGCCGATACGACCAGGGAACCGGCTCGTCCGGTCCGTGGGCAGGCGCCCGCATGCCGCCCTGGGCGGACGCCGGCGTTCGGATAGCCACTGACCTCGAAACAGGACCCCGTTCGGCTCTATCTGATACCTTCACGTAACGCCCTCCTGGCGCAGTCGCAGACCCGTCGCAACGCCCGGCGAGGCGAAGCGCCGCAGGTCACGTCCCTGAAACGAGGGGTTGGGGAGCGCGGAAAAAGGGAAAAGGGCGAAGATGGCGAAGCCTCATGAATAGCCTTCGTCAGGGATTGACAGCACCCTTACCGATACCTCCCGTTCCATTAGGACTATATCGGGCGCGGGGGTCGTGGTCAAACAGGTTGTCCGCCTAGGCTTTCTGCCGAAATCTCGCCCCGTACGGTTCCGACAGTGTGGGGTCTGATATGTGCGGGTTCCAGTTTGAGGACGGTTACTTCCGGTGGGCAGTTAATCCTCACTCGAATCGGTAGCGATGTCCCGATACCAGGACTGACATGGACGTTCATCGGTCCGACGGTGTGAAGCCCCCGGGCCATTTCGCGAGGAATTCGGTCATTCGGCCAGATACATCCAAGGCCTGGGAATCGTATTTGACCGCCGTGAGTATGGCCCGACAAGACCAGTTGGACTCGCCCGGGCGGGACGCGGAGAGCGGTAGACGGATAATGGGCGAGGAGGATTGTCGGCAGGATCTGACGTCCGTTAAGTAGGGCGAGCCCAACGTCGCCGCCCCAGGGTATGTTCTGGTCCACACCGGAAATCTGTAGCCGCGTGCCTCCATGTTCGATCGTGACGGAACGGTCATTCAGGAAAACGACGGACGACCCACATTCTCTTGCCAGTCTGGGATCGTCGTGATTGCCGAGGACGGCGTAGATTGGGCGCCGTCCGACAAACGGCTCCAGGAACCTTCGGGTCAGTTTCGCGGTCCGACGCCACCTCCTCCGGAAGTCAGCGAAGTCGCCGGTTATGGCGAGAACATCGTAATCGACGGCCGACAGGATCTCCTGCGCCGCTCCCAGCACTCGGTTCCAGCGCGAGAAATGGAAGTCGGAGACGTGGGCGATGCGCAACCCTCCGAGCCCC
>CBDUZY010000555.1:0-2467 GCA_965371825.1 uncultured bacterium | reverse complement strand
AGCAGCTCCGAGACGGCACCGTCGAAGTCGCGGAGCGTGTTTCCCCGGAAGCTGCTCACGCGGATGTAGCCGATCTTCGCTTCCGGGTCGATCATGTAGTCCCACGTTCCGTGGTGCGTACGACGAAATCCGCGCACGTTTCTGATACTGACGGGCCCTCGGACGATGGAGACCTTGTCGGGCGAGTCGTGACCCTGGTGATGTACGACGATGTCGACGCGTGTGCCTGCCCGGCCGGCCAGCATTTCCTCCACGTTGACGACGGATCGGTCGGTCAGGTCACGTCCGTTGACCGACAGCATCAGGTCCCCGGCGAGTACGCCGGCGCGAGCGGCGGGGCTGCCCTCGATCGGGGCGATCACGGTGAGCTTCCCGCCGCGCATACCGAGCTCGATTCCGATGCCGTCGAACTCGCCGCGGTTACGCCGCTCGAATGCAGGGAGCTCATCGGGGGAGATGTACCCGCTGTAGGGGTCCAACTCGAACATCATGCCGCGGATGGCTCCGTCCACTAGGCGGTCGCCTTTGATCGCTTCGACGAACTTCTGCCTGGCGAGAGCATCCACTTCCACTAGTGCGCTGTAGGTGTGGAGGACGGAGTCCTGCTTCGCCGCCATCGGAGGTAGGTGCAGGAACATCAGGGCGATGACGGCGAACATCGCCACCCAGAGCACACCGGTTCGATGCATGTACGGCATAACACTCTCATCCGGTCGAACCGGCGGACCGCGGGGCTGGGGTTGTGGTTATAGACCCATCCAACCGTCGCGACGGATCCACGCCGGTGTACACACGTTCACACCTTCGTCTTCGTCACGATTGGTCGCTCACTCGACCTCGTGTCCCGGCTCGACTGAGCGACCGAGCGCACATAACATATTGGGACGTTCGGGGCGAGACTTGGACGGTTGGGGCGGTCGTGAACACCCGACTCAGACCTGCCCGGTCGTCCGCGTAGATAAGACCGTGGAATCGGCGGAGTCATCGCATTGCCCAAGGACAAGTGGTACCGGGACGGTTTGCGTTTTGAATGTACGCGCTGTGGCAATTGCTGCAGCGGCGATCCGGGCTACGTCTGGGCTTCGAAGGAGGAGATCGGCCGAATCGCGAGGCACCTCGGACGAGACGATGACTGGCTGGATCGCAAGCACCTGCGTCGCGTGGGCTTTAGGTACAGCCTGACGGAGAAGCCGGGCGGCGACTGCATCTTCCTCAAGCGTGTCGGCGGCGAGACGTCGTGCTCGATCCACTCCGTCCGGCCGTTGCAGTGTAGAACCTGGCCGTTCTGGAACGTCAACCTCCGGTCGAAGGCCGCCTGGAACGACGCTCACGACCGGATCTGCCCCGGAATGGACAGTGGGCGACAGCACAACCTCGTCCAGATCGAGACGATTCGCACGCAGAAGACGTGGTAGTCTCCAGGCCCGTGTCGCCGGTCGAGAGAGGTTCGCCCAGCGGTTCCGGGTCTTCACGTGGCGAAAAATCGCCTGCCGCTGGACTTCTCGGGGGCTGGCGCGGTGATGTTGACTTGGCGATCCAAGGCCCTATAGTAACGCGACGATGTGTGTTGCGGCCGCGTTTTGCCCGCCAGGCCCGTTAGGACTTCCACCCGGGAAAGGACGGTAGTCAAATGGTGAGAACCGTACGATCGGTCGGAGCCGTCGCCTCGTTTTTGCTGCTCGTCGCCACAGGTTGCTCCGGCCCGTCGCTCGGCTCCTGGCATTACCCTCATGCAGGGAAGGCCACCCTTGGCCAGTCTCCGCACGAGCATCAGGAGGGTATCGCTCGAATGGACGCGCAGCGGCGCCGGGCACTCATTGAGGACTTGGACGTCTTCTTCCTGACGGATCGTCCGACACGGCTTACGCGCTGGCACGGCCGCTAGCCGTTCCTTGCCGTTCTTGTACTTGCCCGCGGCGCGCGGGCATGATCGCCTTCTTCAAGTCCGATACCACCGCTGGAGTATTCGTTTATGCGCACTCTAAGGCCCTTTGTGCTGTTGATCCTCACCTGTTCCGGCGTAGTAGGTTGCGCGTCGAACACCGAACATCGCTTTCAGGCCCACATCGACTACCTGGCGAGCGACGAGTTAGAGGGGCGCGGCGTCGGATCGCGCGGAATAGAGCTGGCTGCGAATTACATCGCCAAGGAGTTTGTCAGGATCGGTCTCGAGCCGGCAGGCGACAACGGGACGTACTTTCAGACGTTCGAGATGACTCTCCACCGGGAGCTGACCGATGAGAGTCGGCTGAGCATCACAGGTGATTCGACCGAGCGAAAACTGGGCGTTGACTTCATACCTTTTAACTTCTCATCCGATGCAGAGTTCTCCGGGCCGCTCGTGTTCTGTGGGTACGGGATCGTCGATCCCGAGCGTGAGTACGACGACTTCGCCAAAGTCGACATCTCCGGAGCCGTGGCGCTGATCTTCGAGGGTGAGCCTCCTTCATGGGCGGACGAGGAGGGT
>CBDUZY010000554.1:0-2474 GCA_965371825.1 uncultured bacterium | reverse complement strand
CACGTCAACTGGAGTCCGGAACCCATCACCGTTGATGTCGAAGCGAGAACATTCTGACACAGGTCCTATCGGGCTTGCGTTAACCTGCCCGACATCAACCGGCGTTACAAACCCGTTACCGTCCGCATCGCCGACCTGAACCACGTACTGCGCTTTGAAGATGCCCACGCCACGACCGAGCCGTCGCTCTTCAGGCCGAGACTGTGGAACCTGCCCGCCGCGACCGCCACGAAGGACCCGTTCGGGGAACGAACGTCGCATTGGCCGATTATGTTCCATCCCCACGCCACGATCGAGCCGTCACCCTTCAAGCCCATACTATGGAACACGCCCGCCGTTTGCGGAGTACGAAGCTTACGGACTAATATAGAGAGTGGCACCACCAACGGGGGCAGGTCCAACCCGATCACTGATCAAACAAATTACTCCCATTGTGACACATTGAACGCATTAATGTTAAACTGGGCGATCATCATTAGGTCTTTCTGTGGCTCGGTTGCTCATGGTTCTCCCTCGACAACGGCGTCGGAGTTCGCGGCTCCCCTTGCTGTCTTCATCTCGCTTGGCAGAACCGAACCCAGTGGCGGCTGTTGGTCGCCCCACATTAACGCGATCTTTTGCAACATGGGAAGCACAAGGAGGGCCCTTGAGGATTGTGGTGGCCGAGAGGTAGCGAGATTGCACTGGATCTTGTCCACAAGACACTTGACACGATATGGAAAACGTGTAGTATCACTCACCACATAACCGCCAGCGTGGCCAGTGTTGCCGGACGTGAGAGGGACTTGATGCCTGGCACCAGTACGCGTTAAGTTGGGCCGGAATCTGCCGCATATCTCCATAGCTGGCGTCTATTCTCAAAGGAGATTGCTGTGCACAGTGGCCGGCGAACGCGAACGTCCTCTCTCGGCTGCGACGTTGAATGCGCTCCGCCTGCCCTGTTAGCGCATGTGCTTGTGATGAAGACGCTTGGTTCAACCGATTGGCCGGCGAGTTCGCCGCCTGCGCTGACGGGGATAACAAAGGAGGAGGGGTGACTAAGGGGGCATAGAAAAAAGCGAGGACGAGCCGGTACTTCGTGGGTAACGTCACACCGGCCCGCCCCGAGTGTCATGGCGATGGGCGCGCGAAGCGCCCGTCGCCGGACCCTTTCATTCTAGCCGCTCGACCCTCCAAATCAAGGAGAACGCTTATCTCGTGCCGGCCACGCGGTCGGACGTTGGGGTGGGCCCGATTCGCTCAGAGTGCGCAATGCTAGCGTGCAATTGATAGTCGATTATCGGCCCACCGCCAGGAAGGAGCCCCGGCGAGGAGGCTTGTTAGGGCTGATCAGACTTGGACCAGAATGAAGGTTTGATGAAAGGACCGCTGTCATGAGAGCAAGAACGATTGTCGGGTTTGCGAGCCTTATTGGGTTGGCGCTGTCGGCGCAAACGGCCTGGGCAGGCGTGCCGTGCGACAGGTATGTCAACGCGAGCGGTACGTGCGACGGCGGAACGCCGTGCACGGACACTATCGGGGCCGCCATCACCGCGGCGAGCACGGGCGACCTGATCTGCGTAGAAGATGGGACATACACGGAAGATCTCACGATTGACAAGAGCCTGAGCTTGCTCGGCGGCACGACAATTGTCGGGACAATCGTCGTGACCTCCGGTGGGGTGACGATCGATGGTTTCACGCTGGCCCCTGCCAGTTCGGCCGTCACGATCACCGTTGACTCGTCGGCTTCGGCCATCGCCGGTGTGACTATCAGCAACAACGTGTTCGAGATGCCGACGAGTCCCGCGGTCGCCATCTGGCTTGGCGGAGGAACGCCGACGAACATGGTGTCCGGGGTTGACATCACGGGCAACACCTTCAACGGCCCGAGTGACCACATTTCGAATCCACTGAAGATCGGCGGAGGGTTCGGAGCGCCTCTCAGCGCGCGGGTTGATGACGTCGAGTTTTCGGGCAACGCGGTCAACGACGGTTCGATCCCGATCAATCTTCAGGACGCCGACGTTACCAATGTCGTGATGGACGGGAACACCTTCAGTAATACCGACGGGTTGGTTTACGTCTGGGGTGAAGGGAGTCCTACGGGCGAGTTGTCCGGCTTCAAATTCACGAACAACTGCGCAGACTCAACCAACTCCTACGGTGTGGGTATAGATCTGTCTGGAGCGGAAGTCTTCGACGACGCCAACTTCGGAGCCGGCAACGAAGTCACCGGCAACAGCTTCGACGGGATCCCCGGCAAGTACGGTTTTGGCTCCGTGAGCCTGCTATCCCCGGTGACGAGCTATGTTCTGAACGCCTCCGGCAATTACTACGGTAGCACCGATGCGGCGACTGTGGCTGCGGCGGTCAGTGCCAATGTTGACTACACGCCATGGATTGGCGGCGGTACTTGCACCACGGGCTTCGCGGGCGACTACTCTGAACTGTGGGTCGACGGCGACAGCCCGCAGACCGGCGGGGTGGGCTAC
>CBDUZY010000553.1:0-2487 GCA_965371825.1 uncultured bacterium | reverse complement strand
ATTGTGCGGCAACGACCGCGCGGTCAAAACGCCACCCACAAGGGGTGGCGCTACACGCGAATCGATTCGCCGCGTAGTTATAGTTGTCTGACAGCTTCGTGTTTCATCGATTGCTCTTCGAATCGCCGTTTACCCTGGCTGCCGTGTGTGTCGGTATCCAGGCGCTGCTCCTGTTCTTGTGGCGGCAGCGGCCCGGTCGCGCAACAGCCCGGGCGGCGTGGGTCGGCTTCGCCGCCATTCCCCTCCTCATCATATTGTCCATCGTCGTCGTCACGCCTCGCGAGCGGATCATCGCCGTCTGCCACGAACTCGCGAGTCACGTAGATGAAGGTCACATTGCCGGGATTGCGGAGCACGTCGCCGATGACTTCGCGACGGAGGGATTCGATCGCACCGCTCTGCTGGACGGGATCGAGCGCGCACTAACCACCGTTCGCGTGGACAGCCCTCGACTTCGCCGCTTCGAGGTCACATTCTCGGACGAAGACACCGCCCTGACGACGTTTAGCGCGACGTGTCGTGTTCGCTCGGACGACTTCCAGCAGGACCGCCTCTTGTCTCGTTGGGGCATCACGTTCCGCCGAAGCGATGATCGCTGGCTCGTTGTACGAATCGAGTCAATCCCCGTCCCACCGCTCCACTTCCGCCGTCTGGGCGAATGGCTGCGGTAGATGTACGGCGGATCGACCGGTGGAAGACCCCGCCCCGCACACTTCCCCGGCGGACACCAGAAGCTGTAATAATCCGTAAAGACACCGAGGGAAGAGCCCTGCTTGTGGTATATCCACGTAGAAGGCACGAAGACGACCCTGGGGAGGTGTCAGTTTGGATGCGGTGAGTATAGCGCCGGCAGTGGACACGGTAATGGCCCGAGAGAAGCGAGTCGAGCCGCGCGACCGACTCGTCAGAGCTTACGAGCGCTGCAGTGACGGCCTGTACCGGTTCATCGTCGTGCGCGTCGGCGGAGACCGTCACACGGCCGACGATCTGCTCCAGCAGACCTGTTACGCAGCCGCTCGACAGCACCGGTTGCCGGATCAGCAGGATGAGTGCGAGGCCTGGCTCTTCGGGATAGCACGCAATCTCATCCGCAAACACTGGCGAAGCATTCGCAGGCGAAACGGACGCGTTCCGCTCGAGGACCCGGCCCGGTCGCGCCAACTGGTCGAGCAGATGGAAGGTGGACCGTTGCCGGTGGATGCGATTGCCGGCGATGAGGTCATAAGCCAACTGATGCTGGCGGTGACCGCACTCCCCGCGGAGGAGCAACGAATCATCTTTGCCTTCTACTTTGAAGGACGATCTCAAGGTGAGATCGCCGCGGAGCTTGATGTAAGCCCAAAGAGTGTCGAGTCTCGACTGTATCGAATCCGAAGCAGGTTGCGGGCGACGCTCTCGGGAAGCGAAAGGAACGGTGAACGATGAATGGTGGCCACGATCCCGATAAACAGTTTCACGAGAACCTCGAAGCCGTAGGCAGACAGGTTTCGGCGCCCGAGACCCCGTCGTCCGATCTTCGTGATCGATGTGCGGGCGTACTCGCCGCCGGCGGGCGTGTGCGACGCCGGGAGAACTACAGAGTCTTCAGGCGACCGGCACTTTTGTCGACCGTAGGGCTGGCAGCCGCGATTGCCCTAGCCGTCGGTCTGCTTTTCCCGACCAACGGAGGCCCGCAGGTACAGGCGGCCACCGTGCTGGAGAAGCTCAGCGAGCAAGTCGCCGAGGACGATCTGCTCGAGGTGGTGCTCGATTCGCTGGTGGCGGACGGGGCGTCGATAAACGGACGGTTGCAGGTTGCAAGCGAGGGCATCGCGGGCGATCTGCAGGTATCCGTTCACGAGGATTCCGGCGAACTTGTGGTCGAACTCGACATTTCGCTGGGAATCTCCGAAGACGGCGGGTGGGTGCTATTGAGGAAACTGCACGTGCAGGATCCCGAAGCCCAGGCCATGCTCAACCTTTTCCTCCCGGCCGATAGCGATACGTTGCTCATCATACCGAAGGAGCTGGTCCACGACGCCGCGCCGGGCTTGAAGGGCGATATCGCGGAAGTGCGAATCCTCGCTTCGGGCCAAGTGGTCGAGTTCATCAAGGAAGTGTTGAAAGAGCAGGCGAACGTCGGAGTCTCGACAGAGCCGCAGAGTGACGGCACGGTATTGTTGACCATGACGGTGGAAAATGCCGAGTCGATTCGCAAGCTCGCGGAACTCGCGGCTGCGACGTTCCCCGATGCGCTGGGCGGCGAGGCGATCAACATCGACGAATCCGACGTCGAGGAGTTGCGCGGCTGCACTCTCACCGTGGTTTACGATCCCACCGCCGAAGCCGTTCGCTCGTTCTCCATCAGCGATCTGCAAGAAATCCAAGGGACGATCACGGTGTCACTGACCGGAGGAAAGCTCGATCCCGATCTTCTGGACCCCGATCGGGTAACCGGACCCAACACTCGCAGGATAGACCTCGGTGCCCTCCAGTCGGTAATCGAGA
>CBDUZY010000552.1:0-2500 GCA_965371825.1 uncultured bacterium | reverse complement strand
CTCCTTCTCCTTCGCCGCGGTTTCCGGCGAAACGCGAGCGGAGGTATCGCCGGGCGAATCCAGCCAAGCAAGCAGATACGCGTAAGGGTCCGCCTCGGCTGCGGCGTTCCGGAAGACCTGGAGAGCGGCCGCCCAGTCCTCGCCAGTGGCTTCGAAAACGTCCTCGAACACGTCGAGGTCCAGGTTGTAGCGCCGCACGCTTATCGTGTAGGCGTTGTTTGTCGGAAGAGAGGCGACCCAATCGTAGCACTCGGGACAGTTCATCAGCGGCTGGACCTCGACCGCGAAGCGGTCTCGACCGGCCTGATAGACTACCTCGCGCCCGGCGATCTTCTCGTCGCTCGACTGATCGGACGAATAGAACTCGTCCAGATCACTAAACAGTGTCAGGGCGAAGTCGCTATAACGGTCCGTGTCCTCGAATCTCTCTAGGGCCCGTTGAACCAGCTCGGGCTGCTCGGGAAACCGAGTCGCGAGGAACTCGAGGGCCCCCGTCCGTCCGAAGAACGTAGCCAGGCTCTCGTTGAATGGTACGTCGTTAACCCGCCAGATTGTGGCGTGAAGCAGCTCGTGAAAGACGGTCTCCGTGATGCTGATATCGGAACGCTCCAGCATCGGAGACAGGACCACACTCGGGAAATAGTCGAGCCCGCTGTAGGCGTCGACCTCGTACATGAGGACGTCGAACCCCTCAGCCGCCAGCTCGCTGACCTTTGCATCGGCTGCGGAACGGCCGAAAAAACCCAGGTAAGGCAGAATCCCGACGATGGGAAACGTCCACCGCCGCGGCTCGAAGGCGTCCTTGCGACAGGCGGACACGTTGAACGCCACGGGCTGGCCGCCGGAGTCGTAGAACTTGGCGTAGTTCCCGTCGACTGTCAGTCCGATGACCTCGCTCGCGTGTTCGCGGGCGTCCCGGATCAGCTCCAGCTTGCTCACCTGCCCCTCGGTCAGATCGCCGCTATCGATCGCCCTGTCCAAGGATACGCTTTGAAGGAAGATGTTGACCTGGCCGCCGACAGCCTGGGCGAGGTATTCCACGTCGAGCCCACATCCGCTGGAAAGCGATCCGGCAACGATGACCGCCAAGAGCGCACACCATCCGGCGGCGGTATGCTTCGTCCGCAACTGAACTCTCATTCGCAACATCGCCAGCGCTCCAAGAAACCGGGCCTTCCGCCAAGCGTGCCATCGTCAGCACCACCGCCTGGCAATGCAAGTCGGCAGACGATGCCATGTTCAGCAAAAGAGCTAAGGCTACTTTCCGCCAGGCTTTTTGGCGAAGAACTTCGCACTCCAGATCTTGCCGACAACGGACTTAGCCACCTCGGAGATGGTGGCGGTGCCGATCTTCGGACCTCCCCCAGGCGCCGCACCCGGCGCACAGTCAGCCTCACCGCAGCAAGGAGCCGCCTCGGAGAGATCGCTTAGCTCCGACATGATGAAAGCCTCGAGCTGGGCAGCGTCGTAGACGATCCGCTCGCGCACCTCGACATCGCCTAGCCCGGCCTGGCGTAGTCCGTCGACGTACTCATCCTCGCTGATCGCCCCGGCTACGCACGAGCTGTAGAGGGCTTGGTTTTGGCGAATCCACTCCGGAAGATCGCGAACGACGATGTCCGAGACCAACATACGCCCGCCGGGCTTGAGCACACGGGCGATCTCCGCGAAAACCTTGGGCTTTTCGGGTGACAGGTTTATGACACAATTGGAGATCACCCAGTCCACCGTCGCCGACTCCACGGGCATTTCCTCGATGATCCCCTTGCGGACCTCGACGTTGGTCATCCCTGACGCGGCGATGTTCTCACGCGCCCTAGCGATCATCTCGTCGGTCATGTCGATACCGATCGCCCGGCCGGTCGGACCGACTTTCTTGCCCGCGAGCAGAATATCGATACCCGCACCGGAACCGAGATCGAGCACGACCTCCCCCTCGCTCACGTCGCTGTAAGCCAGCGGGTTGCCGCACCCGAACGAGTTGACCACGGCGTCGGCCGGCAGGGCTCCGAGCTCCTCACGCGTGTAGCCCGCGGACTTGACGGCTGTACCCTTTTGGACCGGCTCGCAACACGGGCTCTTGGCCGCAGAGGGAGTGCATACGGCTCTCGTGTACGCCTTCGCCACTGTCTCTCGAACTTGATCATTCTCACTCACTGTGTTTCTTCCTTTCCGGCTGCTTCCGGTGGGGGACAGCAGACCTCGATGGCGTCGGCGATGGATCGGAGCGTGCTCACCAGTTCCGAGTACCGAACCGTGTAACAAACCTCTTTACCGCGCTTTTGGCAGTCGAGAATCCCAGCGTCGCGCAGAATCGCCAGGTGGCGCGAAACGACCGACATGTCGGTCGGACAGCAGGCGCTCAGTTCACTCACCGAGCAGGGCCCGCAGCACTTGGACAGACGAACGAGCAGGGCGATGCGGTTCGGGTCGCAAAGGGCCTTGAAGTACCGCGGTTCCATAAGCCCTTCGAGCCCGCAACCGCACGCCGTGCGGGGTC
>CBDUZY010000551.1:0-2502 GCA_965371825.1 uncultured bacterium | reverse complement strand
GCCTTGTTGATCAAGACGGCGAAAGCGAAGCGAGTACGCTATCAGGTGGAGGCTGCCCCCTCCGGGACGGGAACGGACGCCAACGCCATACAGCTAACCCGGGCCGGCGTGGCCACCGCCCTGGTCGGCATCCCGAACCGGTACATGCATACGCAGGTCGAGATCGTCAGTCTGACGGACCTGGAGGCAGCCGCTAAGCTCCTGGCCGAGACGGTGGCGTCGATCACCCGCCGAACCAAGTTCATTCCGGAGTGATCCTTCCGTGAACGACTCCGCCCCGAGTGGAGATGACATCCGAGCCACGTCGCCCGGCAACCGTCTGTCGAGTCTGGTGGGACTCACCACGCTACAGCAGCTCCAGGACCGCCTTGCGGCTCTCGGGCGCATCACGGTTTGTCTCTGCGCAGCCGACGGCGAGCCCATTACGGTCCCCGCCTGGGGGAGTCCACTGTCCAGACTGCTCGGGACCTCGCCGCAAGGAAAAACGAAATGGAGCGAGGCCCTTCGGGAGTGCACGAAGGACGCGGACGTGGCGACCCCTCACAAATGTCTCGAGGGCATGACGCTTTACGCAACGCCGATCGTGGCTAACAGCCGCCGGATAGCCGTGCTGGTGGTGGGTACGCGGCGCCACACCAGGCCGTCGGGAAGTGGACTGGCCCGAATCGCCGAGGAGTACGAGGTCGACCCTGACGAGCTTCGCGCCGCGGCCGCCCTGTTTGATCCATCGCGCGGAAGCAGCTCGGACGCCGTGCATCGCTTTTCGGAGGTGTTGTCCGGAATAATCGCGACCCTGTATGAGCAGGCCGCGAGGATCGCCCGGCAGCTCCGCGATCTGGGCACCGTGAACGGCCTGTCGGAACTCTTAAGCGGAACGCTCGAACTCCAGGACATTCTCGATCTTACGGTGCAGAGAGTGGTTGAAGTCATGGAAGTCAAGGCTTGTGCGATTCGCCTGCTTGACTTCGAGAGCGGCGAACTCGTGCTGAAAGCCGTTCACAATCTCTCGGACGAGTACTTGACCAAGGGGCCGGTACTACTCCGAGAGAACGCGATCGACGCCACGGCGTTCGCCGGCCACAGTGTCCGAATCGAGGATGTGCCGAGCGATCCACGCATTCGATACCCCGAGAACGCCCGGCGCGAGGGAATCGTCAGCGGCCTTTGCACTCCCATGTCCTACCGCGGGCAGACGATAGGCGTGATACGAGTTTACACAGCCACGCGCCACGTGTTCACCGACGCCGAGGAATCGCTGCTACGCTCCATCGGATCACAGACGGCGTCGGCGGTCATTCACGGCCGCTTGTATGAGGACCGGGCCGCCTCCGATCGCGTCAAACGGCAGCTCGAACGAGCCGGTCAAATCCAGCGGCGCATGCTACCCGCGGCGCCTCCGCCACACGCGGGCCTGGACATGGGTTGCGTCTACGACCCTTCGCTGCACTTGGGCGGTGACTTCTACGATTTCATTAAGCTGCCTGACGGTGACCTGGGCCTGTGCATTGCTGATGTCGTGGGGAAGGGAATCCCGGCCGCCCTTCTGATGGCCTCTATCCGATCTTCGCTGCGCGCATACGCGCCGATGTCGGATGACATAACGAGGATCATGGGGCAGGTGAACCGGCACATGTGCCAGCACACGCTCCCGAGCGAGTTTGCAACAATCGTATACGGGGTCTTGTCGGACGATGGAAGATCTCTCACGTATTGCAACGCCGGACACCCGTTGCCGGTACTGTTGCGCGGCGGTAGCTTGACCGAACTCGGAGCCGGGGGGCTGGCAATCGGAATCCTGCCGGGGGAGAAGTACGACTGCGAGGTGGTGAAGCTCGAACCGAAGGACACGATCGTGCTCGTTACGGACGGAGTCACCGAGGCAATGGACTTCCAAGGCAACACGTACGGTCGCGAGCGGCTTCTTTCGTCGGTATCCAAACATCGACAGCTCGAGGCCAATCCGCTTGCCCAGGAGATTCTATGGGATGTTCGCCGCTTTGTGGGCCTCGCGGAGCAATCGGACGATATCACGATCGTCGTTCTGAAAGTGCCCTGAGGTCCGTTTCCTCAAGCAAGGCCAGTGGGTTCGGTCACATCTCCTCGGCGATGTCGACGAGTAGCTGCGGAGGGGCTTTCAGCTTGTCATTTGCTCGGCCCCTGGTATCCTGATGATGTACGGGGCGTGGCGCAGTCCGGTAGCGCACCTGCTTTGGGAGCAGGAAGTCGCAGGTTCAAATCCTGTCGCCCCGAAGTCTTGTGGGACAAGAGGTTACGGCGATTCTGACGTGTCCAAAACGGCGTGAAAAACGGCGCCAGCGTCACTCCAGCGTCAGTTTCGAAGAATTCACATCGCATTTCGCACCTCGGTTTCCCGTCCAAGAAGCCGATCCAACGTCTGCGTCGCAGCCTTCCGATTGGCATCGGTGACCCTGTTGTAGAACTCCAACGTCACCGCCGCATCGGAATGGCCGAGCAGCTCGGCGAGCGTCCTCGGCGCCGTGC
>CBDUZY010000550.1:0-2506 GCA_965371825.1 uncultured bacterium | reverse complement strand
CTTATGATGTCTCGAGCGGACAGGATTCGCTCGCCAACTTCGATTTCGAGTCGTAGCTCAAACGTCTCAGGTCCTGGCATCTCATCAGCGTAGACGGTCGCCTTGATTAACAGCGTTCTACTCGACTCGACCCCCACGTACACGGAGTTGTTCGACCAAACGGTCTGTTTGGGTTGGATTTTTGACACATCCACTCTGATTAGCCAGTCGTTGCCAACGCGTTCAGCTGTGGAATCAGCGTTAATCGGCATCTCTGGCACGTAATGAAGCAAACGCCTTACCTTCGGTTGCCGCGGGCAGTTGTACTCATCCATAACGAGCACGCTTCCGTCCACGTCGTTGACGGTCATCTCAACATGAACGTCGGTGGCCAAGGTCACTCCTTGATTCGTGAGCGAGAAACACACGTCGGCAAGATACAGCGAATCCCGCAGGTAAGCCGCAACATCTTTGTAAAAATCCGTGTTCGTCTCGACCGAAGTAAGAGGCATGTAAGACGGAGTGCGCGCCGTGCCGTAGGAGGGGATGTCCCTCACGTCCGGGATGACTACCCGTTCGGTTCTAACCTTCAACGCGGTACCTAGCCGCCCGCGCTCGCTGGGATCTCCAAACTCAAGCTCAAGAAGAGGTAACGCCTCCGGTGCCGCCGCCTGTTCGCGACCCATTTCGGCGATTTCGTCCGGGGTTGCATCGTCCGTCGAGCTGCCCCGGCGGATGTATACGGTTTTGGCGACGAGTTTGCCATAGCCCTTCCGAACATAGAGTGGTCTTGGCTGAATCGGTATTCTGATCACGCCGATCTGCTTGTTTTCAATCTTGCAGGTTTCGTAACTGAAGTGGACGGGTCGGTTTGTCTTACTGTTGACAAACTGCTGAAGGTTGGCTTCATCCAGATGTTGTTGAACGCCTACTACCTTTCCTCTCCCGCCGACTACGTCGTCCACACCGATGATGATGAAGGCATCTGCCCGTCTCCACGAGTTCGCAAACGCCAATATGTCCTTCAACATTTCGGACTTCTGATCAGCCGTGCCGCCCTCGAAGATATACTGATCCCGCTTGAAGTCGAGTGTGGCACTCTCGTCTTCATACAGAAGGGTTTCGATCTGTGACGGCTCAAACACCATATGGCTCACCGCGTCCACGTTGGGAATCTGCCCCGAGCTGCCCTCCGGCGATCTTGGGGTCATTCACCCTTCCACAGATATGTGAATAATCCCGGGCCACAGGGAATGGTAGCATGCGTATAATCTTGAGCATTATGAATAATACACGAACCGAATCTGGGCGTCCAACGTGACCTGGGAACTGAAAAGGGAGCGATACATGACACGGGAGGAGGTCCGCGCGCTAACGCCGTTGCTGCGAGGACCGGGCTGCCGCTGACCTAGCGGGAGGACGTGTCTCGGGCGTCCGAGCCTGGGCGATTATCAACTTCGCTTCCCAGACCGGCTCAGTTTCGGTTTCACACTCTCCATTCGGCCTCAGGAATCTCAATCGCTCCGTCTGCTCACTCCGGTTCAGTTCAACCAGGGATCTAAACTGCCTCTCTGTCACGATGGGCTCGGAAAGCGGATCACCCAGTTGCACGATTGCATCGATTACAGTAGGTGATAGGGCCAGCAGTCGAAGCATCTGGGTGACACGGGCTCTGGATACTCCAACTATCCTTGCGAGCTCCGTGCGACCGCTAATGGATTGCGATCGGCGAGCGGTTCAACAGCCGCAGGTTGAGAGAATAACGGCAAAGCGTCTCAAGATCAATAATGCAAGCCATCGTTATCTTCCGCGTAGTCAGCCACGCCAGCGATAAAAGATTCTCTCCGCCGCTTCGGGACCAGAGCAGCGCACCGCGGCAAGTATTTCTCAAACCACTCCCAAGAAGCGTCATCGTCCCCATCGTCGATATATCCGGCAAGATGCTCAATCTCCGCCAACCATCGGCTTTCCGATTCTATATCGTATGGCTTCAGCGCGTCCAGGTGGCGGGTTAGCTCATGCCCGGCAGTCCAGTACCCGTTTGCCCCGCCCAACTTCGCCTGTTCGCACAGGGCCCGGAAAAACGTCGGCAGGGGGCCAGTGAGCTTCGGTTTCCTCTTCGAGCGGGCTTGCTTTCGACCTGAATCTATCAGAAACTTTGTAAGGCTTTGCCCTCTTGCTCTGGCTGCCTCCTCAAGGGCCTCCTTGTCTTCGGCGCTGACCCGCATTGTGATGAGATGTTCCTTCGGAATCATCAGGGTCTCCTTATGCTAGTGTCTATACACCAGTGTATAGACAC
The DNA here is from genome assembly GCA_965371825.1 of uncultured bacterium. Classification (GTDB taxonomy): domain Bacteria; phylum Planctomycetota; class Phycisphaerae; order UBA1845; family UBA1845; genus JAJRUK01. The sequence continues at coordinate 228 of CBDUZY010000550.1, read as the reverse complement.
TAGCCTCACCTGTCAAGATGAAATCGTACCCCGCTTCGCCGTTGCGCTAGCAAGAGGAGGACTGCTCCCTCTGGTGCCCTCCAGAGCCCCCGCTTTCCGCAGTTCGATATGCCGTTCGCTAGCTTTCTCTGGTTCTGCAACCTATTAGCAGCAATCAGTTTACACAGACGCGGCCCCTGCACCCAAAGCAGGTGCGCTAACCGGGCTGCGCTACGCCCCGACAATTCG
>CBDUZY010000549.1:0-2509 GCA_965371825.1 uncultured bacterium | reverse complement strand
AGCCCGCAATCTGTGCCGGCCTGCTCATGACTTCCGCTCCTCTCTTGGATTGTGCGAGCGACCCGGGACATCCTCAAGCCCGCCGCTCGGAAAACGGGAGTTCGAACGCGGACACTTATTCTACCAGAATGGGACGCAGGAAAACAATGGAGAAATCTCGCGGCACAGACACTGGCGTACGACGTCTTCACCGCATGGATGCCGGACGTCTTCGTACGTGTTTAGCGTCGCAATTGCCTCCCGCTTGCGGGGGGCCGCTACGGGCGACGGTCAATAGTTCCACTGATTCGCCCCGAACGAGGCCGGTGCCGCGTAAGCACGCCGGGTCAATGCTCGTCCCCCGACCCATTGGGTCTCTGATCGCTCACGAAGGGTGCCCTTTAGCGTTGAAGATCGACCGGCGCGCTGGTATAATCACCTCCCGACCAATAGTGTGAACCATCCGCGTGCGAGTCGATCGAAAATGTCTCAATCACAACAGAAACGATATCTCCACAGACCCCCGACGGTCTTCTCAGTTCTCCCGCCCGTAGTCAACGTTGAGCGGCTATTCCGCATCCTCGTCTTAGTGGTGCTGGCTTCGTGCTTTTCGACGGGATCGGTGTCTGCCCAACGCCTCGTCGAGAATACGCGCAAGGGCGTCTCCAAGGATGTACGGGATCGCAAGTGGGCGCCCCTTCCCACGGAGACAGAGGACTTCCGTGGAACGGAGCGTCCGACCACGATGCTCGTCGGGCTGGGCGACAGCCTCACTCACGGAACCATGGACGCCATCAACAACTGGATCAACACCGAGCACGGGTATCTTCAGCGCCTTGCCGACTCGCTCGGAGTCGTAACGCCCCTGCGGTTTTCGCAACCGCTCTTTGACGAGTTCGGCAAACGTACGGCGCCCTTCCAAGTGCCGACGAACCTCGCCGTCGACGGCGCGGACGTATTCACGTTGGACGGGCTGCAGTATTACAAAAGGGTTGGTGCTCCGGCGACCGAGGTGAGCGACGATTATCTCTGCGACGCCCTTATTCCCAGGCGTCTCGAGACCAAGTACGACAAGGTACTCTACCCCGTAAACATCCTCGACCGGGCGGCTGTCTCGGAGATCGATTCGGCCGTCTTTCTAATAAACGAGTTCGTGGGGGCACGAGACGCGAATCGCGCCATCGTCATCTTCTGGGCGGGGAACAACGACTCGGGATCGGCAGCCCTCGGTGGAGGCGGCGAGAATCCGACGTTCGTGCCAATCCCATTCGACGAGATAGAGGACGAGTTGACCCGCGGCCTTCGCCTGCTGCTAAGGTCCGGACGTGAGAACGGTATCGTCAGCTTCGCCCCCTACACACAGGCCGGTATCGACCGCAACCTGACCGACCTTGTCGATTTCGTGAACCAGTACAACGCCTTGCTGGACCGCCTCGAGTTCGAGACCGCCGGCGCCCTAGCGGATGGAAAGATGGAGCTGTTCATCCTGACGCTCCCATACTACAGCTCGGTCGGATTCCTCTTCGATTCCGAGGATCTCGAGTTCTACCTCCGAAAGCTCGACCCGACCTATAGTGTTCCGCCGAGCTTCGAGCGCGTTGCCGCGCCGGGTGAACCTATCACCGATCCGCTTCGCGGCGATCGCGTCGCGATGCTGACCTTCGGCTTCATGTACACTTTGCTGCACTCCGGATACAGCGTTGACTACGTCAATCAGGTCCTCGAGATAGACGGCGCTCAGTGCGACGGTCTGGTCTTGTCCGAGGATGAGCAGCGTTACATTATGGAACGGATAGACGCCTTCAACGACGTCATCTTCGCGACTGCCGCGTCACGCGGGCCCCATGTTCATCTGGTCGACACGGGAGGATATCTCAACGATGTGCTCACCGGGCGGACCGGCGTTGTCATCGGAGGCAAGGCCGTAAGCCGCAAGTGGGTCCGCGGAAGCGCCTTCAGTCTCGACGGTGTGCATCCCGGTTACGCCGGCCACGCAATGCTGGCCAACCTCGTGCTGGAAAGGCTGAATTCGACAATCGGGCTGGATGCCCCGATGTACGATCTCGCCGAGGTTGGCGCAACCGATCCATACATCGACTGGGACGACGACGGTTGGGCTCCCGGTCCGGACTATCTCGCCTCCGGCATAACGGACATACTCTTTCTCCTGCGCGACCCGAATGATCGAGACCCCAACGTGCAGCCCGTCCTACCGCCCGATGTCTGGGAGCTGATGTCAAAGGCAATTCTCGAGGACATCCTGGGAGTGCCGACCATCAGGCGAGAGGCCCAGCGCATGGGAATCGCCCCCTAGCGATAGCGGACTCGTTTTGCGGGATTGGGGACTCGATCGAGGGTCCCGGTTGCTAGCGCTGGCGCCGGCCCAAAAGTGCCGAGGCTCCAACCACGAGCAGCAGCACGGTTGCGGGCTCGGGCAGCGGTTGAACCACGAAGTCGTCGAGGCCGACGTCTTTTCGTCCCGAGTCGGAGACGACGATCCGATCGACGGGCTCGGAGAACTCGATCCAAC
>CBDUZY010000548.1:0-2577 GCA_965371825.1 uncultured bacterium | reverse complement strand
GACGCGGATGGCATAACGGTGGGGGTGCGCCAGCGCTGGCAGACGAAGCGTGGCACGGGTAAGACCCGCCGCGAGGTGGACTTTCTAACGTATGACCTCGAGGTAGGGGTATTCAACGACTCCGACGGCGAGGCCGTCACCAACGGATTCACGTCTTTCACCCGGCCGGAAGACAGCATCGCCCGCAACTACGTCAATTCGTCGGTTACCTGGCGGGTGAACGACCGGACGGCTGTGCTCAGCGAACTCAACTACGATCTCAACGACAACGAGGTCGACATACTCAACGTCTCGGTCGCCGTCGAGCGAACGCCGAGGCTCAGCTACCTTCTGGGATACCGGTTTATTGACGAGAGCGACTCCAACCTGCTCGGGATCGACATCAACTACCGCATGAACGAGAAGCACACGCTGGCGGTGCGGGAGCTGTTCGATCTGGAGCGCGGGCAGACACTGGACTTCACCGTGGCGTTCATCCGCAAGTTTCCGCGATGGTACGGGGCGCTCTCGTTCGAGCTGGACGAAGCCGAGGACGACTTCGGCGTGTCGCTGGTGGTTTGGCCGGAGGGTCTGCCTCAAGCCGCCCTGGGCTCGCGCCGCTTCACGGGTCTCGCAAACACGACAAGCGTGACGCCGGATTAGAGACTCTCGGACCCTTCGAGGAACTCGGCAATCTCGGCCGACTGACGCCGGACGACCGCGGGCACGTCTCCAAGACGGCGCGGCCCACCGCTTGCGACAGGATCATCCGGCGCGAACCGGTTCGTTGCATGTAGACCGCGTCGTATCCCGAGTGGGCACCCGCATGGGTTCGTCGTGGGCCGGGGATCAGCTGACCTGCGCGTCCTGAGAATCCGACGGTTGAGTGTCTCGAATATCCGGGATCACTCGTCGGTGCTTGGTGTATCCGTAAGACGCCACGAACCGTCTGGTTGCGCCTGGAACAACATGCCACGTCCTCTGGCGATGGCCTCGAACTTGAGCGACAGTCGGGTGGGCGGATTCGCGATGACCAAGCACCGGTGGGGTCCGCCCGGGTCCGACCCAATGATGGACTCGAAGATCGAGAGGAGCTCATCGAGGAACGAAGGGGCGATTCCCTCGACGTCTTCGAAATCGACCACGATCGAGGTCTGGCCTGGGGAATCCCCGCGCTTTCGCGCAGCCGCCATCATCGTGTTCAGCGCGTCCTCGAGTAGGTGCGCGGACTCCCGGCTGACGAGGATCCTGTCTTTTAGGATATCATGGACTCTAAGGGCACGCATGGTTAAGTCGGGATCGAAAGAAAAGCCAATGTCCCGGGGAACAGCGACGTACGCCTTGCCCGACTCTCGAGAGTCTCTGTGATCTCGAGCGATCCGGATCCTGAGTGAAGCAACAGCGATCGTCCGGGTCGGCGAACGTCCTCGCTGACGCCATACAGCCCGATCCCACGGTGCGGGTCAGCCGTACCGCTGACTCGCTCACGGACGGCGAGTTCGAGGGCATCCCAATCGTAGCTTACGCGCGACCGGAGTGCTTCGTTCCTGCACAAGCTCGTGTAGACCCCAATCCCGCCATCCGCCACCGTGCAAATGAACCGCGGGCCAGCGCTCCCCTCGAAGAACTGGACGCAGCCAAACGAGCCGACCTCGGACTCGCTGTGCTGAGCGGCATTCAAGGCCAGTTCGCTGAACAGCTCCGTGACTATCGGGGTCAGACCAACCGCTCCGAGGTTGGCTGACTGCAATTCGGCGAACGCTTTGTTGGTAATCTCCGCCGCATCCGCGGTCGTCTCGAAGTGCGTGATCGGCAGGATTGTCTTCTGATCACCCCGCACGAAGATGCCGCGGTCATCAACCTCGACGTTCCGCTCCTTCAAGATATCGAAGAGGCCAAGCGACTTCAGGTACACACACACGCCTTTGTTCTTCGGAACGAGCAGGCGGCAGCGCAGTCCTCGCTGCGATGCAAGTGCCAGGTAGACAACACACCAAAGCGCCGCGGACGGGAACACGAAATCGCACTTACGCAGATCGATGTCCACTTCCGCAGGTTCGAAGGGGCGCTGCCGCGGATCGAACCTATCGAACCGCGCCGACAATTCGCCCGCGTGTCTGAACGTCTTAGTTTCCTTGAAGTTCTTTGAATCCGGTTCGATGCACAAACTCATTAGTCTGCTCACTTGAGTGACCTGGTCGCAGTCAGCCCACCTCACGGAGTAAAGGGCGGGGCGGCCCGGCGTCAGGCCTCCCCGGCAGCATCGGACCGTTAGATGCCATTGATCGGCCTACTTCTTCTTAGTGCCACGTTTTGCGGTTGATTTGGCCGGGCCGGCCTTTTTCTTTTTGGCTGGTTTGGTGACCTTCTTGGCGCCGGTCTTCTTGGCTGTCGCCTTGGTCTTCTTGGCTGCTGCCCGGGTCTTCGCCGGAGCGGACTTGCTCTTGGCCGGTGTCTTGGCCCGCCCGGCTGATGCCACCTTAGCGACCGTCGCCTTCGCGGCGGGGGCCTTCTTGGGCTTTGCGGCGGGTGCCTTCTTCGGCGCCTTCTTGGCCTTGGCGGTCTTGGAGACCTTGGGTTTTGGCTGTTTCGGCTGCA
>CBDUZY010000547.1:0-2583 GCA_965371825.1 uncultured bacterium | reverse complement strand
CACCCTTCGCCGCAGGGACGCCGGGAGTCTGCGCCGCTACGCCCTTGTCCTCGTGGCGATCCGTTCTTCTTGTGGTCAGCGCGTCATCCGGCGCTGCGTTGATCGCGGTATCCAAGGCACTTGCCGAGCTTTCCGGTGGCGTCGCCGACGCGTCGGCAGTCGTGTTTTCCGATCGGGAAGCTGTCTCGATGCCGCGGTAGTCGGTGGACTTGGCTCCACTGGAGCGCGCGATTCGCTCGGCTCGGTTTCGTCTCGGAGTCCGAGTTCGCCTCTCGGGGCGTGCTCTTAGCTCCGTGCGTTCGCTCGCTACTATCGGCACCTCGTCGGTAGAATAAGCCGGTGTCGAATCGACCACGGCCGCCCACGGAGCGGGGCACCACGAGATCTCCTCGACCACCGAAGCGTCGCTCAGATCATGCGCTTCGCAGAGTATGGGCTGGGGCCCGGCAGCGTCGCACGCCGAGGCGAGCAAGTCCGGCGACCTCGACGCTGGACGGGCGGCCAGCCTCGGTGAAGGAGAGATTAAGGTCGGTTTAGAGTCGATGACGATACGGGGCGAAGCCGCGGGCGGAGTGGAATCCGCCGTTCGGCGGGGCCGGCGCGGGGCAACGGAACCTGGGTCTCGGGCCAGGCTCCCGGTTTCCGCACGGCGATCAGCCGCTCGAACTCGCCGTGAACTCGAAACTCGTTCGCGACGTCTTTCCGCGCGGCTTTCCGTTTGCGCAACGCCGGGCCTCTTCCACGCGACCTTGTGACTTTGCGCCCTCGAAGATTCCTCGCTCGCGGACGCTGGCCCGGAGGCTACCGCAACAGGTTCTTCAACCGGCGAAACGAACTCTGCCGGAGCCGGCTCCGTCGCCGCGACCTCTTCGACTACGGGCTCGACCGACGGCGAAGCTTGCGGACCGGACAATCCCGGCATTAGCGGCGGAACAATCAGCCACATAAGCACCATGACCCACATCGTGTGCCTGGTAGCCGGGCGGCAGGGGAACCAGCGCGTGACGACGGCGGCGACCAACACGAGCGGCACCACGGCGACCCCGCTTCGCCACAGGAAATCCGTCATCGCAAAAGCCCAGTCGCCCATGGTCACTTTCCGGTGTCGAGCGAGTCGATCAACTGGTGTAGTTCTTCGATTTCCTCGGCCGTCAGTTGCTGCGTGCGAACCAATTGGAGCACGAGCGGGCCGGCCGCCCCGTCATACAACTGCGTCACCAGCGTCTTGAGGCGAGTCCGCGTGACCCGCTCCCGGGAAACCCGGGCTCGAAACACGTGGGCAACGTCCGACTTGTCGCTGGTGACGAACCGCTTTTGCTCCAGCCGCGTGAGCAGGGTCTGCACGGTGGTGTAAGCCACCCGCCGCCCGCGGTCGTGGAGGTGGTTGAGCACCTCGCGCACCGTCGCCGGGCCCCTGTCCCACAGGTCTTTGAGCACCTCCAGCTCCGCGCTGCCGAGGTCCGAGAGTCGCTGTGCCATGTTTTCCGTTCCGATCCGATCAGGATCATCCGCCCGCCGCGGGCGTAAGCTACTACAATCGTCGGAGGAAGCCTACTACACCTGTCGGAGGCTGTCAACACTTTTCTCCCCCCGGATTACAAATCCGTACAACCCGGATGACGATTCGGGGCCTTCAAGGGTTTATTGCGGATTGGCGGTCGATGGTTGCAGTAGGACGCTGGTGCAGGCAGGCAACGGCTCAGGCGTCCAGTAGCTCGTCCTTGAACAGCGGTCGACCGGACAGGGACGTATAGAAGACTGCCGTGGCGAGGCCCGCAAGCAGCAGCAGACCGAACAGCGACTCCCCCGCGTACCATTTCGACATGTCCGAAGTGATGGGAAAGGTCGACAGTGCCCAGAAGCCAAACCAGGCCGCGGCGCACGTTAGCAAGCCCAGGCGGATCGCGACGACGAGGAACAGTGCGTTCCAAACACCATAGTATGCAAAAGACCAAGCAGTGCTAATACCGCTGCCTAAAAACACGAAGGTTGTCAGCACGAGCCACACGACAAGCGCGGCTATCCAGAGCCTCCGAACGAGCATCTGTACGAGCAGAGGAGAGATCAGATAAACCAGGGCAAGACGGATTCCGTCAACCAGGGCGCCTGCCGCCACACCCCCGACAACACGGACCCCGAGAAGCGGGGCCAGCGGGACTTCGTCGGTCGAAATGAAGCCCGTAAGACCGAAGACTTCGCGCAGGGAGTTGTTGAGGCCACTTAACAGAGGAACAGACACGGCGCCGATTGCGAGACCGGTTAGAACGTCGCGGCCCACAAGTGGATCGCGCAAGCGCCCGGACAGAAGCCGACTCCATGAGATGATCCGTTCAGGCCAGCGGCGCCGGACGTAGGGCTCTAGGGCTAGGTACATCACCCAAAGAAAGCCGGTCCAGAACAAGCACCTTGCCAGCGCGAACAGGAGCAGACTGTTGACCTCGTCCCCGATTCGGGCGACGTGGTCGGCGGACAGTGCCCAGCTGACCAGGAGTGCGAAGAAGACGAACACAGCAAGCCGAAAGGCCCCTCGGCCGTCGGATCGTCGCAGGCGATGATTTCGAAGGGCAAGCAGGCTGCCCGCGA
>CBDUZY010000546.1:0-2584 GCA_965371825.1 uncultured bacterium | reverse complement strand
TCGCCAGGGAGATCGGGTTCCCGGTTCTGCTGAAAGCCACCGCGGGCGGCGGCGGCCGGGGTATGCGACGGGTCGACAAGGCGAAGGAGTTCGAGCAGAAGTACCGAGAGGCGTCGCTCGAGGCGGAGAAGGCCTTCGGCAATGCCGGACTCTATCTGGAGAAGTACATAGTCGACGGCAGGCACATCGAGTTCCAGATCATGGCCGACGCCTTCGGCAGCGTCGTTCACCTGTGCGAGAGAGAGTGCTCGGCCCAGAGGCGACATCAGAAACTCATCGAGGAATCTCCTTCACCGATAATGGATCCGGACGCGCGCAACGATCTGGGAGAAAAGCTCCGGCATGCGGTAGGGGCGATCGGGTATCGCAACGCCGGAACGGTCGAGTTCTTCCGCGACGGCGAGGGGCAGCTCTTCTTCATGGAGATGAACACGCGGTTGCAGGTAGAGCATCCGGTGACCGAGCAGGTTACGCGGCGCGACCTGGTCACCGAGCAGATTCGCATCGCTGCCAATGAACCCCTGTCCTTCGGGCAGGACGGCGTCGAGCTGCGCGGCCACTCGATCGAATGCCGGATCAACGCGGAGGATCCGTTCGACGACTTCAAGCCTTCGCCCGGTGAGGTGACCAAGTTCGCTCCACCCAAGAAGATCAAAGGTGTGAAAGTGCGTGTCGACACGCACGTGCAACCGGGCTACCGCATCCCCGTGTTCTATGATTCGCTGATTGCAAAAGTAATCGTGTGGGGGCCCACTCGGGATGCGGCGCGTGAGGGGATGATCAAAGCACTGGAGTCGTTCCTGGTCGAGGGCGTGAAGACGACAATCCCCGTCCACCTGAAGATCATGGGCGATCCGGACTTTGCGGCGGGCGAGTACGACACAGGGTTCATCGGCAGGATGATGGACAAAGGGTGAAGGATGAAGGGTGAGATGCGGAGTGGACCGGTCGATCTCACGAAGCGGACAGACAGAAACGTCGAAACGTCCAAAAGTCGAAACATCGAAACAGGAACGGAAAGAACGACTGAGGCACGACGCACGTTTGGATAATTCCGAGTTTAGCGCAAAAGCGCATCGGAGATAAGGACGGAAAGGTCGACGAGAGGGTTCCGCATGGCGAAAGTGATTCTCCATCCTATCGGGTCGTCCGCCGAGGAAGCCGTTAACGAGCGGGCCTACTCGGAAAACCGTGAGCGCATGGAGGAGCTCAACGGCGTGCTTTTCGAGCGCCGCGAGGAAGTGCGCGCGGGCTGGGGAGAGAAGTACGTTAAGCGCGTCCATGCCAAAGGCAAGCTGACCACATGGGAGCGCTTGGAGATCCTCAAGGACGCGGGTACGACGGTTTTTCCGCTCAACACCTTCGTGAACTACGGCATCGAGTTCGGCGATCCCCCGCGGACTTCGCCCTCAGCCGGCGTGATCACGGCCTTCGTTCGTGTTCATGGTCGATTGACTGTCGTCATAGCGAATGACAACACCGTGGCATCGGGCTCCTGGTGGCCGATGACGCCGGAGAAGATCGAGCGGGCTCAGGAAGTCGCTTTGCGGCTTAGGGTCCCGGTAATCTATCTCGTCGACTGCTCCGGGCTGTTTCTCCCCGAACAATCGAGGACCTTCTCGAGCCGGCGCGGGGCGGGCTACATCTTCAAGATGAACTCGCTGCTCTCCGCGGCCGGCGTTCCTCAAATCGCCGGCGTGCTGGGGGACTGCATCGCGGGCGGCGGCTACATGCCGATCATCTCCGACAAGCTCTTCATGACCGAGCAGGCCTACATGGTCATCGCCGGGGCGGCCCTGGTGAAGGGGGCCAAGTCCTTGCACATTACGTCGCTGACGATCGGCGGCCCAGACGTGCACGTACACTTGTCCAACTGCGCCGACGAACGCGTGCCCGACGACCGGACCATGATCACTCGGATTCGGCGGGAAGTTGCCAAGCTGCCGGCGAGCGCGGCTGACTACTACCGCCACGATTTCTCGCCGGCCGACCCGCGCTTCAGCCCGCGCGAAATCAACGGTTTGCTTCCGGTTGACCACCGCGTCGTCTACGACATACACCAGATCATCGCCCGCTTGGTGGACAGCTCGCTGTTCTGGGAGCTGATGCCGCACATGGGCGAGGAGATGGTGACCGGTATCGCCCGCATCAACGGTCTGTACGTTGGCATCGTCGCCAACAATCAGCAGCTCACGCTCCATCCGGAACTCAAGGATAGAACTCGCGCCGGCGGACTGCTGTACCGTGAGGGCATCGCCAAGATCTCCCAGTTTTCGAGGTCGTGCGACTCCGACGGGATTCCGATCATCTGGCTTCAGGATATCTCCGGGTTCGACATCGGAGTCGAAGCCGAGAAGCACGGACTGCTGGGATACGGATCGAATCTTCTCTACACGAACTCCACCAACACGGTGCCGATGATCACCGTGCTCCTGCGCAAGGCGTCCGGAGCGGGATACTACGCGATGACCGGTTTGCCCTACGAGCCGATCGTTCAGCTATCCACGCCGCTCACGCGCCTCGCGGTGATGGAGGGGCGGACGCTCGCTATCGGGGCATTCAGAACCAAGCTCGACGACAACTT
>CBDUZY010000545.1:0-2594 GCA_965371825.1 uncultured bacterium | reverse complement strand
CCTGACGGGTGTCGTTTGGTACGCCGACGGTGGCCTCCCGGGCTCGGATTACGCACTCTTGACAAGCAGTTCCGGCATCCGCCTCGTCACCCCACACGAGAATGAGCACGTCGTTGTCGGCGGCGCTCGTGGTCTTACGAAGTTTCTGCCAGTCCCGGCCATAGAGCGACTCCGACGCGGCATCGGAATGGACCATGTTCGGCAGACGGGTAAGACACGCGATGACGCGGATTCGATCGGAGAACTCCTTGGCGAAGGTGGTGTGCTCCTGTGTAGTTTCGTTGAGCAGCCCGCCGAACCCCTTCAGCACGACGCACTTGACTCGCTGCCCTTCGGAGATCGCGGCTCGCATCGGACCGTAGTGGGTTTTCGCCACAATCCGGGTGACGTCGGCGATGGTATGCTCGAGTGAATCCGCCGTGACGCCTCGCCGTTTGAGCTCGTCGCGGATCTGCAGCAGCGCCCACTGCCTACCGGCTTCGTTGTGTATCAGATGCGGGATTCGCCAGATCTGGGGCACGCCCTTGATCTCGACGCGCGTTCCGCCGGTGACGCTTACGTTCACATCCTGGCGAACGGCTCCGTACCCGGTCCGGATTCTGCCTGTACTGCGACAGAGCCGGCGAAGGATCTGGGCGACGTCGGCCGCCTCCTGCGGAGTGTGCATGTCGGGTTCGGTGACGATCTCGATCAGCGGCATCCCCAGACGGTCCGTCAGATAGACGCGGTCGTGCCCGATGTCCGAGACTTCGCGGCAGGCGTCCTCCTCCAAACCGAGCTGCCTGATGCCGATCTTGCGATCCTTGTAGGGAATCCAGCCGTTCACCCCGAGGATCGTCGTCCGTTGGAACCCCGTGGGGATCGAGCCGTCGAGATACTGCTTGCGGGCAATGTGCAGCTCGCTGACCCGGCTTATCCGCAGCAAGAGGGCCATCTCGATGGCGGAATCCAGGGCGTCCTCGGCCATGAAGAAGGGCGGAGTGTCGTCGAACTCATATGTGCAAACCGTGTCGCGGTGCACACGATAGTAGATGTTTTTCCGGGTCTTCTTCTCCATCAGCGCCGTCCCGTCGTACTCACCGAGCTCGGAAAGCGTGGGACGCATGTGGCGCAGGATTTCCGCGTCGTATTCGTAGCTGTAGCGACCGGCGGGGCAGCGGCAGAACAGCTTTGTCCTGGTATGAAGCTGCCGATGGATTTCCAGCCCGCAGCGCAGTCCGACCGCGGCGTAATCCTCCGGTGTCGTCGGATCGAACGGTTTGAACGGAAACGCCATGAGGCGCTGATCTCCCAACGTTTAAGTAAGTCCGGGCTGATTGTAGGTGAGCTTGCGGCGCGCAGCAAGGACGCATCAGTCATCGGGCGCAGAGGCCACGTGTGGGACCCGGCTACCCCGCGCCGTTCTCACTCGGCCGATCGCCGGCACCCCAGACGAATCGCGGGCGGAGCACGGCTACCAGAGCAGGTAGGAGCGTGACGCTCGCGACGAAGCTCACGATCATCCCCACTCCGATGAGCAGTCCGAAGCGAACGAGTGTGCGAAACTCCGATACGCACAGCAGCAAGAATCCGACGGCGACAACAAAGGCGGTGAAAAGCAAAGCACGCCCCGTAAAGGCCGTCGTACTTCTGAACACGGATATGGCCGCCGCGCCTTCGGACTTGAAGCCGTTTCGCAGGCGATCGAGGATGTGAATCGGGCAGTTCACACCGGCCCCAACCGCTATGCTCGCAAACATCGACGTGCCGACGCCCAGCGGTATGTCGAAAAAACCCATGACGCCGTAGTTCACCAGGACGGCTGTGCCGACAGTCAGCGTACATAGCAGACCGGCTGCGACCGACCGGAACATCAGCCCGGTCAAGAGCAAGACGCAGCCGACCGAGAACGCGACGCTTCTGAAGTGCATCGTGCGGATCATGCGCATCCAATGGTAATCCAGGTGGACGCGGCCGGTGAGTTCGGCGCGTAGCAGCTTGTCGTTGACCACATCGCTCAGATGTGATTCGAGGCGCCGGATGACCTCGCGTTGGTGGATGAATTCGCTGCTTCTCATTCGAACGATCAGGTTGGTCCGCGTGTAGGTCGGATCAACCACTTCGCCTAAGAGGTGGGCCATGGGCGACGTGCGCTCGTCTCCGAGCACGTCGAGGTAATAGCGGGTTTCATCCGGATCGTCAGGAATGGCGTAGTAGGCCGGGTCCTCCTCGTGCATCTTCTGGTGGGCCCGCTTGATCCACCCGGCGACTGAGTGTGTTCCGCCGACATAGGGAAGCGATTCGGTGAACGTCTCGAGGGCCTCGATCTTGCGGAGCACGTCCGATCGGAGAATGGCGCCCTCTGTCGAAGCCGTGACCACGATGTTGAGATGACTGGTCCCGTCGAAATGCTCGTTGAGCGCATTGGTCGCCAGAACGATCGGGTGGTCATCCTTGAACGCCAGAATCCTCGCGTCGTTGATGATAACGTGCGATGCGCCCCAACAGGCCAGGGCGATCACGACCGCACTGATCGCCAGGACGAAACCTCGCCTGCGAAACGTGAACGCCCCCAGTCGACCCAGTAGTCGGCCGACGAGATCAAGCCCGCCCGA
>CBDUZY010000544.1:0-2600 GCA_965371825.1 uncultured bacterium | reverse complement strand
CGGGTTTTCCCGAGGATTACCAACCGTATCTGCTCCAGGTTTCCCCACAGGTCTCGATCGCGTTCGAGCATTGCTTCATGGACGAATCGGTCGTGCTGGGCGAGTTTCCGTCGGACCGCGTTGTCGTAGGGTTCGGCCTTCAAGAGGACCGGACTGGTACCCCGTCTATAATCGAGCAGTGGCCGTTCTTCTACACATGGTGCGGCAACGACATCAGCGTGACGCCTGTAAGCATGGTGCCCGACGACCTAGGGATGCCGTTGTTCCGTGCCGGCTTCTTGCGGGAGCTGGCGAGTCGGTTCGATTAGGTGACGCCACGCGGCGGCCGTCGGATCAGAACCGCGAGTGTAAACGAGCGGTCCAAAAGTGTGAGCGGTCCGGGCACGACTTACCAGGGGTGTACGTTGATTCCCTGACCGCTCCATAACTGTCGCGGTTCAGATCACCACCTCGACCGGACGGCCTCACACGTGGTGGGCGGTGCCCACGCCACACCGAACCAGCGTGGTGGGCAGTCACATAGCGCGGGCTCCGCCCGCCGTGGATTTCCTTTGCCCTTCATCGTCGGGCAGTGCCCGACCTACGCTCTGGTCGAACTTCCAGCGTGGCCACGCGAGCGTCCCGGCCCGCCGGGATGCCACCTATTCCTCATTTGACACGTCCGTGTGGGCTACTCCTCCGCCGCTTTCAACCCGCGCTGGGAGGCCTCGGCGGCGGTGCTGAAGACGCGGAGATCGTCGGCCTTGATGCCTTTGACGGCTGGGTGGTCCTTGTGATAGTACCGATCACCGCCGAACGCGGCGAAGACGACCGCCGATGAGGGCTTCCCGACGTGCTCGGCGAGGTAATCGGCAATCCGCTTGTCGACGCCGTCAACCGTGCCGTACATGCGCGTCCCGTGGATGTTCGTCTGTTGAAAGACGGCCTTGTCGACAATGGTGTCGGTCTTAGCTGCCTCTGCGCTGAGCGGCGCGACTCCTCTATCTCGCTCCTCCTCGGAGGTCAGCATCATTACGTGTCGCGGCCCGTAGGCTTTGATGTGGGCAATCGAATCGACGCCGAGGTAGTCTGACCCGGGCGTCATCTGCACGACCACATCGACGGACCGGTCGCGCCGGGCGTAGTCGAGCGCCACGCTGCACCCGATGCTGGCACCCACGACAGCCACTCGCGACATATCGACCTCCGGTCTCTTCGCCAGCCAGGAGTACGCACCGGCTACGTCATGGTACATCGCGTTGAACAATGTTGAATCGCGCTCCATCACGCGCTCCGTGAGGTTCATCTCAGTCGGACGCACGCTCTCGCCGTGGCCGCGCATGTCGATAGCCATGATCGCGAACCCGGCGTGCTCAAGCGCGACGACCTGCGGATGCCAGGCCGTGCGGTCGGAACGGTACATGTGCAGCAGGATGACCACGGGCGCCTTCTGTGTCATGTCGAGCGGCGTCCAGTAGTCACCGACAATCTCGACGCCGTCTACGGTCGTAAACGTGGCGCGGATCGGATCGTGGGCAGCGGCAACACCGCAGCAGCCCAGCACAAATGTCATATACGCGGCAGCATTAATCGAACGTCGCATGGTCTGGTTCTCCTATGTCAATAGCGAAGCCCGCTCAGGGTTGTACTGGAATTCATCCTCCCATCCCAGGACTTCGTCCTGGGCTAGAATCTTTCTTCCCTTCGGGACTGCGCGCCGCACCGTGTGTTATGTCAACAGTCGCGTAAGCGAATTATGCCGGCCTAGCGCCGAACATGGCCACGCAAGCGTGGACCATGCCACGCATTGTTTCGGGGGCCTCTCAATTACGCAGTCGAAACCACAAGATCGCCCAGAGGGCTTTGAAGCCGTCGATGACGCCGATCTTCTTGCCCTCGGCGTAGTCGCGGCCGGCGTAGCTGATGCCGACCTCGTAGATTCGCCACTTGCCCCTGGCAACCTTGGCCGTGATCTCCGGCTCGATCGTGAACGAGTTGCTCCGCAGGTTCAGCGATCGAACGACCTCCACGCGAAAGACCTTGTAGCAGGTCTCCATGTCGGTGAGCGTGAGATTCGTCAGCATGTTGGAGAGCAGGGTTAGAAACCGGTTGCCGATCAGGTGCCAGAAGAGGTGCACGCGGTGGTACTCGGAGCCGACAAAGCGCGTGCCGTAGACGACGTCGGCCTTGCCCTCCAGGATCGGGCCCAAAAGACGCGGGTAGTCCCGCGGGTCGTACTCAAGGTCGGCATCCTGGATCAGCAGCACGTCGCCCGTGGCCATCGCGAACCCCTCGCGAACGGCCGCCCCCTTGCCCCGGTTTCGCGGCTGGAGCTTGACTCGTATGTTCTCCTCCGGCCAGCGCTCGGAGAGGCGCGGGTAGAGCTCCCGGGTGCCATCGGTGCTGCCGTCGTCGACGAGGATGATCTCCCGCTCGAGGCCGGTGTCGACGGCGATCACCTGGGACACGAGCTCCTCGAGTGTGGCCTTCTCGTTGTAGACGGGAATGACGATCGACAATCGCATGGGCGACAGCACTCCGATCCGGGCGAGCAAGCGGCGTGTGGCACAGGGTTCCTCCCGATGAACGCACCGGTTAGAAACCGGTGCCACATTTGCTTC
>CBDUZY010000543.1:0-2607 GCA_965371825.1 uncultured bacterium | reverse complement strand
CGTTCGCTCCCAAGCGCGGGGATATCGTCCCGGACGCCGCGAACATCGTCGGCACACCGCTCAAGAACGCTCCGATACCAATCCCGCCGATTCTCGACGCCGCCGGGAATCCCGCCGGTCACGTTACGATCGGTATCTCGGATGACGTGTTCAACCAACTCTTTTTCAGCATGGTTCAGACAGGTCGCCTGAAAACGGAGTTCGAGGCTTCGCGCGAACTTGGCCAATTCATGCCCATCGACTGTGGCGAAATCGACAGCGAAAGACGGCAGGCCCGTTGCTACGGAACGAGAGGCTACGACTGCCTGGACATCTACCCGCTCATCGGCGGGGACGTGGACCTGCGCAGGCAGTGCCGCCGCGCGGCCAGAATCGAGCGCAACACCAACATCGGTATTGACACGACCTTGATCCTGAACGGGCGCGTGCACGTGCCGCCTAAGATCCTGATCGATGATGACCCCGCGACGGACCCGGTCGAGATCACGCTCGTGTACGATCAGATTTCGATTCATCTGATCGCTGATCGAGACGAGAACGGGACGTTCGACTCCGACGCCCTGGAGAGCGTCCCGGCGTGCTCCTTCGGCGACCTCGACGCCGAATACGCGCCGCAGAGCACCGATATCACGGAATGCGTCCTCTGGGAGACTTGTCTTTCAGTGCAAGTGAATCTGACCATGGAGGTGGTCGAAAGCCCGATCACGGGGCGTTCGCGTATCAAGCTGAGCTTCGTGGACCTCAATCGTGATGTACCGTTCGGCGTTCTGTGCGGTGGTACGACAGATGTTCCGGAGCTCGATTTCTTCAACGACACCGCCGGCCGGACCGAGATCCTCGATATCCTAGAGGGCAAGCTGCGTGACAACACTCCGGGTCTTGACACGGGGGGTATGAAGCTGGGAGGATTCGTCAACTTCGAGCGCGACCGCATCATCGCGATCGAGACGGACAACGCCGCCGATGGCTTCCAGGACTACATCGGTATAACCGGCAACCTGGTGCCGACGCCGGTGGATCCCGCAGAGGAGGGATGCGACTAGAAGAACAACGCTCGGCCCGACCGAGATACAACGAGCCTCACCTGTAGGTTTCACACCTACAAGCCCGACGGGGAGCTGACGCACTTCCCGTCGGGCACTTTCTTTGTTTGTCCCCTCGATATCGCGGTTTTTCATCAGCTTGTTCTTGTGTCCATTGGACAACGAAAATACACTTTGGACAATGGGAACGGGACGAGCGCCGCAACTCGGACAGCACAAGGACGGCCGCGGGTTGCTTGACGACGACGGGTGCTTATGACTCGGATTGGGCGTCCTTTCCGAACTGCTTGCGCTCGCGGATGGCGTCCACGAGAGAGGGTAGGGTCTTGTACACGTAGTCGTTAAGGCGGAGTACTCTGGGTTCACCGCCGACTGAGAAAGTGAGTTCGGTTCGGCCGTCCTTGTCCGACAGGTCGGTGCGAAGGTCGGTGATATCGTCCCACCGAATGAGGCGCCGGCCTCTTAGCAGCAACCCATCATCGGAGAGCATGGCGCGCGTTGCGAGAACACGCAGCAGGTTCGCCGTCGCGATGATTCCCAATACCGCGAGAGCATACCCGATCCATCGCTGCCACTGTTGATCGGATTCGCTTCGTTTGCCGTCAATCCACGCGGCCGATACGACACGCTCGCCATCTCTCGCGAGGTGTAACCAGCCACATGGGCCCAAGTAGTAAGCGTCTTCTCCGTGCACAAGCGTTGGGTCACCCAGCTCCGCGATGGCCGCGGTGAGGGGCGTTCCCGGCCTCGTTTCCTCCGCGATCTCCCTTCCGAGCGCCTGGGTGAGCTCGTGATTCCCAGGCGGAACGATAGCCGGGTCGACGCCGAGCAGCCGGGCAAGCTCCTCGCCGTTATCGCGGGCGTATCCCACATATCCATCCCACAAGAACGCAACAGCGCTGACAACCACGAGTACGGCGAGCAACGTCGCACGTACGATCCGCTCCGTCGTTGTGCCCGAGATTATCATCTCCATCGATGTTGCTCCGATTGCCGCCGACGCGCCTGGGGGACGAAGGCGGCTTCGTCGTTCATCTCGTTATCGTCTACGGTCCGCGCTCCGGGTGACGGGCTTCGAACTGTTCGCGAAGCGCCGGGTCGCGAATCACAATGGACGCGCTCTCGAAGAGATCTTCATAAAGCTCGCGCATGCCCGCCTCCGCGAGACGCTCGGCAAGCCGCCGCTCCAACTCGTCGCGAACGTCATCGAACTCGTCTGACTGGGCCGGCAGAACCCGTTCGACCTTGATCAAATGGTACCATTCGCCCACGCGCAGCACGTCCGAGACCTCACCGATTTCGAGGGCAAATGCAACCTTCCGGAACAACGCGGGTATCTCCTCGTTACCCGCCGAGAAGGGCTCGAGGAGCCCGCCCCCTTGTCCGCTGGCCACGTTCGCGCTGAACCGGGTCGCAAGCTCGCTGAAGTCTCCACCCGTGGCGAGGCGCTCCTGAACGCGTGCCGCCTCGGCGGCGGTCGCCAACTGTACATGCCTGACTTCGACCCTCTCGGCGTAAACGCGATCGAACTCGGCCCGCAGTTGTTCCTCGGTAAAGGACAGAT
>CBDUZY010000542.1:0-2610 GCA_965371825.1 uncultured bacterium | reverse complement strand
CGGGTCTGCGGAGGACTTCCACCTCCAAGTGAGTGCGCCCTGCCGGGCGCACACGCAAAAGCAGGCCGGGAGTACGCTCCCGGCCTGCTATGTGTCTTGATCTTAGTGTAACACGGCTCTAGTTGTCGTAATAGCCGTTATCGGTGTGAGCCGCTCTTCGCCAGCGGTACGGATCGTGATCGCACCTGGCGAGCCACCGCTCCTCACGAAGGAAACGGTTCCAACTCCGGTGATGCATCGCGGCGCGAACCACCGGACGGGGCAGATACAACCAGCGTCCGATCTCGAACCAGCGATACCCCTGACGTCTGAGTTGGATTAACTCGCGCCTCGGCACGCCCGTGTACCGGGCTAACCGATGAGCGATCGCCCGATCGCGCTGACTGATCCTGTAGTGTATGTTCACTCGGATCGGGAGATGCCGGGTCCTGTAAATCCGGTGGTAGCTGGAGGATGTGTTGCTGATACGCACACGCGCATTGGGCGTCTGCAAGGTCACTTTGACGCGAACCTTGGCGTCGGCATCCGATACGGTGGCCTGCCCGATGAGAAGGGCCAGGGCTAAAAGACTCAATATGCTTATTCGTATCTTGCTCATGAGATACCTCCTGTTCCAGCCGCAGGGGTTAGCGACTCTACCCCCTGTCTGTGCAAGCGGTATTCCTCGCGGGGACAAACCCCAAAAGTCAATATTGTGTAATGAGTTTCGACGTTATCGCCAGATTGAAACAGCCGATAGGTTGAACCTCTCGGGGCAAAGCTGTCCTAATTTATGGACAATTTTGGCGTTCTATTATAGATGTTAGAGTCCGCCAATGACCGCTTGTGGGTGGGACTTCGTCTGAGTTCCTCCCGCCTGGTAGGCCGCCATCAACTCGCGGATGAGTCGGTCGGAGAGGTCGGCCGCAGAGTCTACCCCACCCTTCCAAATAACACGACCGTCGACCAGCACTACGATATACGGCGTTCCGGTCGCCTCGAAGTAGCTCCACGACTTTCCGTTCTCCTTATAAACAGGAAAGCTGAGCTGTTGGTCACGGATAAACAGTTCGACGCGCTCATCACTCGAACTTCGGTTAACGCGGGTCAGTCCCACAACACCGAGTCCCGCTTCCTGATGACGGCGGAACAACTCTTCGGCTATAGGAACTACCCGTTGCGAAAACGGGCACCACGTCTCCCACATCACCAACATCTGGAGCCCCGTTGACGGGATCCCGGGCGGACCTTGAAAGGTCTTTATGATGCCCGGATCGCGCGGGAGCCGTTGCTCATAGAGAGCCGCCGCATCGTCGAGGCGAGCGTATGAGATAAGGCAGGCCGCCAGAACACTGCGCGCCGACTGGGTCGTCTCGTTGGCATCCCCGAATTGTGCCATCGCAGTGTCATAAGCCCTCCGGGCCAATTCGAGGGCCTGTTCGCGGTCGTTCAGTTTGAGGAGAATGTTGGCCACATGGGCCGTGCTGCCCACCGTCGATGGATGCTGTTCACCCATGACTACTTTGGAGCGTTCGAGCACGTCGGTCGCGATCTCCTTTGCATCTTGATAGCGGCCAACTAACTCGAGGGCCCATGCCATATCGTCGCGGGAGTTCAGCGTCTGCAAACCGTCCGCTCCAAATTTCTCCGTGCACAGTTCGACAATGTTGCGCCGCGTCTGGACGAGCTCAGCGTTTCGCCCCCGGATGGACTGGGCAATCGCAACATCGCGCAGCGACCGGAGCGTGCTTGCGTCGGTCGGGCCCAGGCTCGCGCGTCGCAAGGCCAGTGCTGAACTACAATGTTGCTCGAACATCTCGTATTCCTCTAGCGGGAGCGACGCCCAACCGATAGCGCTGTGAATCTCGGCCGCAACCACCGGCTCATCGGCAAAGACGACGTCCACACGCTCGCGAAGCGCTTCGACGAGATCGGCGATGCTAGGTCGGTGCCCCCATCCCTTCGGCGCCGTCTCTTGCATCATCTCGCTGAGAAATTCGACGGCGGCCTGCGAGCGGGCGGCGTGCAATTCGGCCTGCGAACGCGCCGACTCAGCCCTGAAATACATGTAAGTACTCAAAGCGCCACCGGCGACCAGGGAAAACAGCACGACAGTAGCCGCGACGATCCACGGCTTGTTGCGCCGCGCCAGCACGCGGAGCTGATAGGCGAGCGTGGGCGGCCGAGCGCCGATGGCCGCGCCCGAGAGATATCGCCGGATGTCCTCGCGGAAGCCAAATGCAGATTGGTAGCGCCGATCCCTGTCCTTGGCCAGCGCACAACGCACAAGGGTCTCCAGATCGCCCCCCAACGATCGGTCGAGCCGTCCCAACGGCACGGGTTCGGCTTCCCGTACCAATGCTGCCGCTTCGTGGATCCGTGATCCGCGGATCTCGTACGGCAGCTTGCCGCTCAAGAGTTCGTAGAGAACGACGCCAAGCGCGTAGACGTCACTGCGCGTATCGATGTCGTTGGGGTCGGCGTCGAACTGCTCCGGACTCATGTACTGTAGCGAACCGACGAGCTGCCCCACCCGGGTCTGATGGGCCGCAGCAGCCATGTCGGAGTCTGTGGCCCGCGCCACGCCGAAGTCGATGATCTTCGGGCGGCCGGCGGAATCGACGAGGATGT
>CBDUZY010000541.1:0-2652 GCA_965371825.1 uncultured bacterium | reverse complement strand
GAAGGCCCTCAGCAGTACGGCGCATCACAGTGGCGCCGAGCGCGCCCTTTGCGACTACGAAACCGGTACCTGCGTGGATCATCCGGAGAGACAGTGCCAGAACCATTGGAACTGTGGACCACCTTACTTCGAAGGCGAGTACCGCGGCGGGATCAGATGCTTCGGCGGCACCTGCGCGCAGGACGACGGGTACTCGTGCCGGATGAACTTCGACTGCGTCGATAAGGGTATCGCGTGTCCCTCCGAGGGCCCGTGCTGTGAGGGCGGGCTCGGCGGTGATTGGGCGCTCGCCCAGCCGAACCCATGTCCGGTTTGCGAATTCCAGGGCTCCTCGAACTGCCAGATGTACGACGGCGGCGAGGATGCCACGGTCTCCGACTTGGGTCTAGGATGGGGATACATCGCGGCCGATGACTTCATCCCGTTAGACGGTCTGACCGATATCGACTCCGTGTGTGTTTGGGGATACTACCGCTCGACCGATCCCGACGACCCCAACAGCGACTGCGGAGAGAACATCTCGGGCGACCACTTCCGCGTCCGGGTGATCAAGGACTCAAGTGGTGTGCCTGACATGACCCAGGTGATAGGAGTTTCCGAGACTTGGGCCATGCGGGGGATCGTGCCCGACGCGCCCACTGCCGCATTGGACGATCCGGTCCGAACCTACGCCTATCGAATAACGCTCATCGATCCGATCACCGGGCTGATCCCCGGCGAGTGCTACTGGATCGAAGTCGCCAACGGCTTGGTCCCGGCAGACGAGTGTACCTGGAACTGGATCGAGCTGTCCCCGTCGTCGACCGATGGGAACGACTACTCCTTCACGGGATCCGACGCCGGCGGATACCGCGTCGGCGGCGAGCAACCCTCGGACCTGGCGTTCTGTCTAAACGGAGACTTCGATCCGGGCGGATGCGGCGAACACCTGCGGCCATGTTGTCGTTGTGACGGCACGTGCGTCGTGACGACACTCGCGGAGTGCAGCGGCGAGCTTGATCTCTGGCAGGTGGATGCGGTCGACGCAGGCGGTCTGCCCCTGCCGTGCGAAGAATCCCCCTGCCCGTCGCTGACGATACCGGAGAACGATCTTTGCGAAAACGCCTTCGAGACGACGGTCGGTACATATCAGTTTTTCAACCAGTGCGCCGGCACGGAAGAACCGGCGTCGATTTACGCCGAGGATACACAGGAAGACACGCCCATCGAGGGTGACCTGTGGTACGCCTTCGAGGCCCGGCAAGACTGCGCTCTACGGGTCGACACGTGCTCGAGCGGTTCGGATCTGGACATCGTACTCGGCGTCTACAAGGATCCCGACAATCCGACTGTGTGTCCTTGTCCCGGTAGCGGCAACTTCGTGCTTCAAGCGGGTGACGACCAATCGTGCTGGTGGTGGATGAGCGGCGGTGCATGGATCGAACTGCCTGCGATCGAGGGCGAGTGTTTCATGATTCGCGTGGCCGGTCACTCCGGAGGCTGGAACGAGCGCGGGCAGGGCTATATGGACATATCGTGCGGCCCCGCGTTCTGCGGTGACAACAACGCGCAAGCCGGCGAGGAATGTGACGGTGTGGACGATGCCGCCTGTGAGGAAGGCAGCTGCAACCCACCGGGCGATGAAAACGAGTGCCAGTGCGCTCCGCCGTCCACATGCCCTGACGATGTGAGGTCCGGCGCCGAAGAGTGCGACGGAACTGACGATTTCGCGTGCCCGGGTCTGTGCCAACCGAATTGCACTTGCGGCAGTCTATGCGGCGACGAAATAGCGACTGGCGACGAAGGCTGCGACGGTAACGACGATGCCCGGTGTCCCGGGCGCTGCCTGCCGCCGGGTGATCCGGCCGCGTGCACGTGCCCGCCGAGGGTCTGCGGGAACGGGTACATAGATCTGAGCCTCGGCGAGGAGTGCGACGGGACACAGGACTTCGCGTGCCCCGACGACTGCCGGCCTCCGGGCGATCCGACCGGTGAGTGCACGTGCCGTTGCGGGTGGCTCCCGTGGGATCCGGGGCCAATCGAGACGCCACAACTCGATCAGTGGGGATCGCACGTCGACAAGAACCGCTACCTTTCGATGGTGCTACCCGATCTCCAAGGCGAGGCCGTGGCCATTCGTGTTCGATTGACCTCACTGCACCATCCCGATGCACCGGCGGAAGCTCCGGACTTTAGCTCTTGGGAGGGTGAGTACCGCTGGGTTAACTCACTCAGTGAGACGCACACGTGCTCCAACTCGTCGAACATAACCGGGCCGATGTTCCGCTGTGCCGTCCTCGGCTGCGCCCCTGAGTACCGCGACTGGGACGGCGAGCTGGAGGGCGATGTGCTGCACGTAACCGGCGCCGCAGTCGTACCTAGTTCCCGATACGACGCAGCCTGGGTGAACGTCATCTGCCAGGGCCAGGAGGAAATATGCCCCGCCGTTAGTGCGGAGCTGTCGATCTTCACGGCCACGTATGGCGATGTCGATCCGCTTACCGACGGACTCGCCGTCTTGGACATCGCCCGCGTAGTTGATCATGTGAAGGGCAAGCCATTTCCGACGACCTGGCCGCCGGAGGTGGGGACGGCGCTGTTCAAGCCGCGCGTGCATCTACGCCCCAACGTACCGGATGCGCTCGGCGAAAACGTCGGCGTGCTCGACATCGC
>CBDUZY010000540.1:0-2667 GCA_965371825.1 uncultured bacterium | reverse complement strand
GTGATCGCTGCCCTACAGGATGTCCTGGAGTTACGCACCGAAGGAAGCGATGCCGTATTCAAGGCGGCGACTTCGTTGGAAGGTGGAGTGGGCTGTGAGGGGGACGGGCACTGCGGGGCCTATTCAGGCGCCGTGATGATGTTTGGACATATAATCGGAAGAGGACGTGACAACCTCGCCGACCCTGAGAGCATACGGAAGCAAACGAACGCTTTGGCCCAGACGCTTCACGAACGATTCATTGAGAGATATGGCACCATCATCTGCCACGGGATACACAGGAACATTTTCGGTAGGCCCTATTACTTGAGGGACTCCACTGAGAGTGACAAGTTCAGAGAGGCAGGCGCCCACATCGACAAGTGCACCGCAGTTGTTGGCCATGCCGCCAGATGGGCCGTCGAGATCCTATTCGAAGCCGGTAAGATCTGGTAGAAAGCTAATAATCGATGAAATAGCTGGCGGCGGCGCTCCGCGAATATCAGGACCAAAGCAGATGAGGAATCTGACGATGACCAATCAACTCCATCGACTTCGAACCGTCACACTCGCGATCGGCCTTTCTTTGTGCTGGAGCTGGGCTCAGCCCGGTGTCACGGGGGAGACCACGGCGAGCGGACATGAGACGAAACCGCTCATCCTGGAATCCGAGTACGCCAAGTGGCGCGTATCGCTGCCGGACGACTATCCTCAACTGGCCGACTATGTGTACGGTGTGTCGGCTGCCCGCTTCGACATGGTGGGCCTGCAAATGATGTTCGGCGACGGCGAAGCCCGGCTGATCGAGCAGGGCTTGTTCCGGCACATAGACTGGCTCCAACGCACTCGCGGACGCGGCGACTTGAGCCCCGGGGACGCGGAATACGTGTTCAGCCTCAACGACATGAAGAACATCGCCTACGCATACTGGTTGCACCAGGCCCACGGTTTCGCCCGCCCGGTGACCCAGGACGCGTTCGACCGGGCCCACGCCAAGGTGTTTCACAGCCCCCACGCGAAGTTCGTTTGTGTTCGCGATCCCTCGCGATTTGCCTCTTGGGGTTGGGGGGCAGGCAAGCGACGGACAACGGGCGTGATCCTGCCCCGCGGCCACGATCTGGGCGATCACCTGGCTCAATGGGACTCGAACCTTCGCCCCGACTATTGGACCGTCGACAAGGACGGAAAATGGAACTACCTTCACAGCCCATCGGCAAAACGCCGGATCGAAACCTTTCAAGGTGGCTTCGCCGTCAGCGAGCGAAGCGAATTCGTCCGTAAGGGAAGTGAACCAGGGGAGTCCGCGCTGCTGCTCGATCATCGCGCGATGGTGGCACTTCCCGACGGCCGCACGGTCCTCTTCGTTGCCTCGGGCCGCGCGGCGCAGGCTGTGCAAAGGCTGTCCACCGCGGACGTCAACTGGCGTTTCGTACGCTCCATCTTCTCGGGCATGCAGCGTACGATCTACTACGAAGGAGGCCAGCAGGAGTGCCGCCACGTTGACGACGTGCCGACGCCATGGTTCAACGTCGACGGGATATTGGGCGTGGTGTCGATCGGCCGGCCCGCCCGGATCTCGTGTAAATTGCTCGACAAGGTCGACGAGAAAGGCACGCCGGTGGCCGAACGCAGCTCGTACGGCGTCCACTCCGGCCAGACCGTACGTCTGGTGGCCTGTTCGCTGCGGCCTCGCGATTACGAGCCCGGACAAGAGATTTTCACGGCCTCTCTCGCGTTCGTTACCGATACGGACGCGGCGGAGACGGAACGACTCGTCGGCGAGTGCCACGAGGCAAAGGTAAGTCGCACGGCTCGCGCCTGGCAGGTCCGTGGCCGAGACGGCAAGCCCTACCTGGTGGTCGTCAACCTCTCTGGCTCGAAGACCGACGCCAGCATTCCCGATTGGTCATCCGGTAGGCTGCTGACGCCAAGAGCCGCAACTGTCATGACGAAGGCGGACAAACCTCTCCTGCTTCAGCTCGATCCGCGAGGCTGCGCCGTGTTGGCTCGTCAATGAACTCCCGCTGCCACAGGAGCTTACCGCGTCCGAGGCACGTCGGGGCCGGCGTTTGTGGCACCGGGACCGATGAGAACATGAATTCAGCATTGAAGGGATGAACGTTCCAGCGGTTCTCGCCGTCCGGTTGCCCTTCGACGTAGCACTCCCCCCAGAACTGGATTACCGGGTAAATGCCACGGCGAGCGCAGTTCCGCAGATAGGCTGCGACCCTCACGCCAACTCCTTGCGGTGCGCCCAGACCTTCTCGAAGGCCCTCACGTACTGATCCACCAACTCGGGCGCCTCGGAGGTGAAATAGGGCAGCGGGATCGCCGTGGCGTTGGCTTGCTCGGAGCCAGGCAAGTCCGGAACAACCGGCTTGTGATGCCACCATTTCGCTTCTGCATACAGGGGACACTTGTGTTGCAATCGGTAACTGAACGCGCTGGCGTGGACTCCTTCGGCCTGGAGGGCCTTGACACACGCATCCCGTGACATTCCGGCCTCTGCCTCATCGAGGAAGAGCATGTTCCAGGAATAGTAGATCCGCTTCACGTCGTTGCGGCCAGACGTCTGCTCGTAAAGACCCGGCAGGTGCAGGATACGGTCGTTGAGCCGGCGGATCTGCGCCGCCCCTGCGGCGTTGCGCTCGTCGAGTCCCCGCAACTGGCAGCGGGCCAGGGCCGCAG
>CBDUZY010000539.1:0-2679 GCA_965371825.1 uncultured bacterium | reverse complement strand
TCTACTGTTGCCAATCGCCGGATAGCGGTCCTACAATCACCGGTGGGATCTTCAGGTGGGATCTTCAGTTGGACCCCGATGAACAGCGATAGAGCGAGCGCCCGCGTCTCGGGCGGTTGGAGCCCGCGGTCGGGCGTCGCCGGGCTCTGGCACAGCAGAACGAAGCGCTTGCCTAACCCGGGGCGGCCACGGTCGCAACGAGAAGCTTCGGACGGTCGCCCTGGGCATCAGCGAAGTCCTGCCCGACGGTGACAAGGAGAAGCAGCTATTGCCGGGCCTGCTCAACCAGCGCGACAAGATTGATGAGGCGCTGGCGGAAGAGAGGTTGTTCTGATGCAAAGAAGACACGCCGTAATTGTGCGGTACACTCTGAGGCAATCGGCCATCGTCACTCTGCGGGGAATCTTGTGTTTCGTGGTGGTTTTTCCTGCGCTGAGCGGCTGCGCGCGAATGCGAACGAGATACAATATCGGAGTAACCACTTATCTTTCTCACGACTTGTCTTTTCCTCCAACGAGTTCTTCCATCAAGATCGCCGTTGTCACGTCAAGCGAACCAAGCGAGGTCTTGCTGGAGGCCGAAGTGAAGCGGAAGATCGAGAGGCTGGTTCGTGGGCGCGGCTTTGGGACCGCAGACGTTGATGGTGCCGACTATATTCTGAGCGCTTTCTTCGCCATCGACGCAGGGAATGCAAAGACAGGCGCTACGCCTGTTTATCAAGGTGGAGGAGTTTCGACGACTCGCATCTACACCAACACCGGACAATGGGCAACAGGCACGACCTACCACCCCGGAACGACCAGCTATGTTCCCTACAGCTACACGCAGTTCACACGATTCCTCGGCATTAGTGTGTATGAGAAGCAACGCTGGCTCGCATCCACCGAGGAAGATTTGTCCGATGCCATCGTCTGGAGTGCAACGACCACGAGCGCGGGGAGTAGCTCCGATCTGCGAAGCGTCATCGATTACCTGCTCGTGGAGACCTTCGACTACTTCGGCCAAGATACCGGAGAGCGGAGACGGAAAACGCTATTCAAGAATGATAAGCGTGTTCGAGAACTGAGGGATGGAACCACTGCGCCGGAGGCGGAAAAGTGATGGCTGGCGAGACACCAATGGAACAGACCTTCAACATCTACTGTGATGAATCCTGCCATCTGGAACACGATGGGCAGCGGGCGATGGTTCTGGGTGCCGTGTGGTGTCCCTTGGAGCGAACCCACGACCTGTCGGACGGGCTGCGCCGAACTAAGACAAAGCACGGACTCGGAAGGGATTTCGAGGTCAAGTGGACAAAAGTATCGCCGGGCAAGGCTGATTTCTATCTGGAGTTGGTCAGCTACTTCTTCGAGAACGCCGATCTTCATTTTCGAGCGTTGATCGTCCCAGATAAGGGCAAGCTCAACCACGCTGCGTTCCCCGGTCAGGATCACGACTTGTGGTACTACAAGATGTATTTCGACATGCTCAAGGTGATCCTGAACCCGCACGCCGGGCATCGCATCTACCTCGACATCAAGGACACGCGCGGCGCGGAGAAAGTTGCCAAGTTGCACGAGGTGCTATGCAACAGCCAATACGATTTCAGCCAAAGCATTATTCATCGTGTCCAGCAGGTACGGTCGCATGAAGCGGAGCTACTCCAGCTTGCCGACCTTATGATCGGCGCGGTTGCGTACACGAATCGAGGATTGAGCGGCAACAAGGGGAAGGAACAGATCGTCAAAGCCTTGCAGCAGCAGTCGGGTTATAGCCTGACCAGCACGACCTTGCTCAAGGAGGACAAGGTCAACCTGTTTCGATGGCACGCCACGGAGCCTCAGGGATGAGCGATAGGCCTGATTGGCTACCGTCGCTCATCAAACTTGAGGCGTACGGTGGAGATAATACAGCATATTTGGACGCGCTCTATGAGCGGTTCGCCGAGGACTTTGTTCAGAGCAAGCCGTGTTTCCGGGGCCAGCAACTTTCGCTAAAGAGGCACCCCCTGTCCGGAGGACGCGAAGCGACTTTTTGGCACATGATCTCCGAAGGGAGAGACGAGTCGAGCCGCACGCTTGATAGTGATCGGTGTGAACGGATTGCGTGGGTGAGGGCTGTCACCGAGAACGCGAATGATCCGCGCGTTTTGGTTTGGGAGAACAAGCGAGGAAAGGAACGGCGCATCTGCCTTTGGCTGGAGGAGCAGGAGTATGTCGTCATCTTGGCGGATCGGCGTGGGTACTTACTGCCGTGGACGGCGTACACGGTTACCCAGCCACACCGCAAACGAAAGTTCCGCAAGGAGTACGAGCAGTGGGTGCGATCTCAGGCAGGAAAAAGCTGACGCCGCCCTTGCGGACGGCGTCGTTACTCCTTCTACGCATGGTAGATGAGCTATATGAAGTATCGCCCACGGGCGGGGCAGATGCAAGAGATTTTTGGCAAAACTCTGTAAAAAGGGGCCTTGCGGCGTGTCTGATGTGTTGATCAACTGGCGGGATTACGCGGCGAGCCGAGCCAGATCGTCCGGCCGGGGTTCCGGCCTGCCAGATGTGGGCGGTTGCGGCGACCTCTTGCACGTCAGCTTAGCGGGTGAGTATTCGGAATGACCGACGACGGAGCGTCTGACGAGCGAGTTATATCGGCCCAGGAGCGGTACGACGCCCTCCGGAACGTAACCCCGGAGCAGCCCTG
>CBDUZY010000538.1:0-2685 GCA_965371825.1 uncultured bacterium | reverse complement strand
GTAGTCCATCTCCGGAATGGCGCTCATGTGGATGCCCGCGAGGGCGACCGTTCCACCTTTCTCCAACGCCGACAGTGCTGCCGGTACGAGCGGTCCGGCCGGCGCAAAGATGATCGAGCCGTGCATCTTGCCCGGCGGTTGGTCATCGGCACCGCCGGTCCACGCCGCCCCGAGCTTGCGAGCCAATGCACGGTTCGCCTCGCTCCGCGTGAACACGTACACCTCGCACCCCATGTGGCGGGCGACCTGTATGGTTACGTGCGCGGAACCGCCGAATCCGTAGAGGCCCAACCGCTGGCCGCCTCGCACGCCGCTGAGCCGTAGTGCCCGGCATCCGATGATCCCCGCGCAGAGCAGTGGGGCGGTCTGCTCGTCGTCGAAACCTTCGGGCAGGGCGTAGGCGAACTTCTCCGGAACGGCCGTCAGTTCCGCGTAGCCGCCGTCGACGCTCCAGCCGGTGAAGCGGGCGTTGTCGCACAGGTTCTCGCGCGCCGTGGAGCAGAACTCGCACCCGCCGCAGGTTTCATTCAGCCAGGCGATGCCGACGCGATCGCCGACCTTGAATCGTGCGGCCGAGCTGCCCGTCGCAGACACGATACCCACGACTTGATGTCCGGGTATCACCGGCCGGCGGCGCATGGGTAAATCGCCCTCGACCTGGTGCAGGTCGGTTCGACAGACGCCGCACTTGCTCACCCGAACGAGGATGCTCTCGGGCGACGGTGTCGGCTCCGCGACTTCGCCAAGCACGAGCGGTCCGTCGTCCACCGGTCCCGGCGTCTCGAGCAGCATGGCCTTCATGGCAAGTTGAACTCAATCCGATCGCTGGCCGGTCGCTTCCTCACGGGGCGCGGTTCGGTGCGATCGCGGCCTTCGATCCGAGCAGAACCACCGTGTTGGGATGCTCCTTCCGCCAGTCGCCAAGCCTCACCACGTTCGGGTCCGCGACGCGTGGAATGGTCTCTCCCTTGCGAGGTCCTGAGATTGCTTTCCACTCGCCGTTTTCGAGCGGATACCACAGGCTGCTCGTCTTGCGATCGAAGATCAGGAAGATGTTCTTGTACACGTACCCGCTGACACCGAACTCGTCCGCCTTATCCTCGCCTCCTCGGCCGTGAACCACGGCCAGTTCCGCGAGTGGTCACCACCCGACCGTGACCGGTTTGCCGCCGATCCGGTCGTTGACGAGCTCGTGGCGGTCCAGCAGAGCGGTGGGATAGGCGCGGGCCTCGCCGCCTTCGACCACACCGAGGACCATTATGTCGTCGGTTGTCTTCGGCCTTTCGTTCGGGCGATACCGGCTGGCGGGCACCTCGAGCAGCCGAAAATCATCCGGAATGACGAACAGCGGGTCATCGATCGACTTTATGCGATCCTTGCCGATGCCGAACTGCAGCTCCTCCGGTGCGATCGGCGAGCCGGTGAAGTCGAACCACTGCGAGCCCGGGCCGGAAAGATCGCCACCGGCCCACACGTACGTCTTGTCGCCTTCGACCTTGACCTTGGCGCTTCCCTTCCCGAGCCGCCCGCGAATCGGCTTGCCCTCCTTGGGCCCGTCACCTCCAAGGGCGAGCGGCACGATGGCGAGCGACGCGGCGAAGGCTCCGACCCCGAGCCGGAACGTCCTGTTACGTCTCTTTCGAGATTCCATTTCAGCACCTCCTATCAAACCGCGAGTCCGTCGAATGTGACAGGTTTGCGTCACTAGACCGGGCTACCCGCTCCCTCGAGTCGAGATGCGAGCGGTGGTAGAGTAGACCGTGCCGGCACTCTACGCAACCCGGAATCCGAGGTGGCCAAGGAGCGGATTAACGGCTCCAAACGACTTTCATCGAGGAGCGGGCTCTTTACTGTTGCGCATGAGGCCCGTAGGATCCCCTCGGTTGAATACTCGATCAACGAGAGTGGTCGATGTGAGCGAATCACGCCCAATCCAAAGCGTAATGGTGACCGGGGCGACGGGGTTCGTCGGTCGCAGCATCGTGCGCGAGCTGTTGGCACGCGGTCTCACGCCGGTTTGCCTCGTTCGCTCGCCCGCTAAACTGATCAGCCAGCATCGCCTCGTCGATCCGGAGCGCCTGACTACGGTTTCCGGCAACATCCACGATCACGATGCGCTGCGTCGCGCGGCCGGACTCAGCCAGGCGGCCATCCACCTGGTCGGTATCATCATCGCCCGACCACTTCGTGGGCAGACCTTTCATCGCATACACACGCAGGGAACGATCAACGTGGTCGAGGCCGTGCGCCGGGCCGGCATCAGGCGCTACGTACACATGTCCGCCCTAGGCACGCGCCCCGATGCCACTTCGGCGTACCATCGGACAAAGTGGACCGCCGAAGAGTGCGTGCGCGGAAGCGGGCTGGACTGGACCATCTTTCGACCGAGCCTGATCCACGGGCCGGACGGCGACGCCATGCGGCTGTTCAAGCGGTTTGTGTGCGGACTGATTTTGCCCCCCGTGATTCCGTGCTTCGGTAGTGGCCGGGCGAAGCTCCAGCCCGTCTCGGTCAGGGACGTCGCCCACTGCTTCGTGCGATCGCTCACCCACTGCGTGGGGGCTGCTTCGGATGACACGATCGGCAACCCACTGCGTGGGGGCTGTCAAGCACTGCGTGGGGGCTGCCGGGTCTACGCACTCGGCGGGCCCAAAGCCTACTCCTGGCGCGAGTTTTACGAGGCAT
>CBDUZY010000537.1:0-2691 GCA_965371825.1 uncultured bacterium | reverse complement strand
GATCTCCCTTCCCATATAGCAAGTTTCGCGTATTGGCCCTGGATATTTCACCGGCAGGTGTGGTCTGTGCCACGTTGTCCGCAAGCCACCTCTGCGATGGCGATTCCACTCGGTCAAGCTACGCGGCCCTGGCGGAACCGGCCACGATCCAAACATGCTAAGCTCATTGGTGTATTCCCTCAGAGGAGTCCGTAGCTACTGAAAGGTCGGGCGACGGATTGGCAATACGCCGCTCGCCGTCCGACATTCCACTGAGCCCACATGCCCCGGTCAAGTCGCCGGCGTCCGAGTCGAGTTGAAGAAACTCTCGACCTAGGCCTTCCCGGAGGAGGCGATCGCGCAAGTGCTTGATGGAGCGGTCCTGGCGTCACTCAAGCGACAATGTTCTTTCGCCTAAGCCCAGGTCGTCTGCACGTCGGAATGCGCCCAGCTTGGCGGGAACCGCGACAGACCTCCGGTGCCCGGGTGTCAGCCTCTGGACTTCTCGCGTCAGCCACGGTTTACGTTACTGCCGACCCATTCGGCTTGACACCGGCTCCCGCAAGCACATCAGCCAGAAGCGCTGAGTGACGTCACGCGACTGAAAGACTTGCTTTCTTGGGGGGAACCCTTGCAATTCGGCCTAAAACGCCAATCTTGGGAGTGGAATACGGAGCAGTGAGTGGGTGATTTGACGCACTCTCCGAAAAAGATATTGATATCCAGTCTCACCGACGACAACCATCGGGCCTAGACGGTGTCTACGCCTCTGGAATCGGCGAACCGACGACAGGAAAATCGACAATTCACACCCTTTACAAACAGGGCTGCTCGTGCCATAATGGTATAGGAATTGCCAATAATCTCCATGGTAGGCAAGAACGCCGACAGGGCCGGCTCGGGCACAATTGGCTCACCACAGTTGAGAAACACGGCTCTGGGCGGTTTTCAAGGAGCCGTCGTTGTGGCATGTGGGCTGCAAAGTTTACGGTCACTACGAAGCGGCAATGGACTTGCTGGCGCTTGAAGAGGCTGGATTGCGTTACGCTGGACGATCGGTTAGGTTGGGCGTAGCGAAGATAATGGGCCTCGCGCCACAGCTGACAATGTAAGATCGGCGGGACCAAGCTTTTCCACTACTCTCCTCTCTCCGGCCCGAACACGGAAAAGCCCCGCCGGTCTTGCTAGCTGTGGCACTCACACACTTACCGGCAATCGCCGGCTTCAACTGACGTGTATATCCACAGCGGCCTCCGTTACAATGTGAATGTGCACCTGTCGAACCGTAGCTCGGGAACTGCATCCCAATGAAAGTAGCCCTCGCCCAGATTGATCCGACAGTCGGTGACATCGAAGGTAACACCGCCCGAATCATTGACCGGATCGAAGAGTCCCGCGCCGCAGGTGCGCATCTCGTTGTCACCCCGGAGCTCGCAGTCTTCGGATACCCGCCCAAGGATCTGATGTTGCGGGAGGACCTCATTCGCAGGAACGTCGAGGCTATACGTCTCGTTGCGTCCCATTGCGTGAATGTCACGGCGATCGTCGGGTACGTCCAGCCGGACCCGGCGGG
Organism: uncultured bacterium; assembly: GCA_965371825.1. Classification (GTDB taxonomy): domain Bacteria; phylum Planctomycetota; class Phycisphaerae; order UBA1845; family UBA1845; genus JAJRUK01. The sequence goes on along the minus strand of CBDUZY010000537.1, from coordinate 1,139 downwards.
CACGGGGCAGGGCGCATTCAACGCCGCCGCCGTCTGTCGCGACGGCGCCGTGGAGACTTACTACGCGAAGATGCTCCTGCCCACGTACGACATCTTCGACGAGTGCCGGTACTTCACTCCGGGTAAGTGCACGCGTGTCATCACGCTTGGAGCCGGCGATAACAGCGTCCGCGCGGGGCTTACGATCTGCGAGGACCTGTGGAATGATCGCCAGTTCGAGGGTCGCCGCGTTTACGGCCTGAACCCGATCGAGCAGACGGCCCGTGCCGGGGCGAAGATGCTGATCAACATCTCCGCCTCGCCGTATCGTGCCGACGTTCAACAGGGACGCGAAGCGCTTTTCGCCGATCAGGTCCGCGAACACGGGGTGAGGCTCGTCTACGTGAACCAGGTCGGCGGGAACGACGACGTGATCTTTGACGGTGCCAGCCTGGTTCTCGACGCCGACGGGACGGTTATCGCGCGGGCAAGACCCTTCGCCGAGGACCTGCTGATCGTCGAAGTGGATGCTCCTTCGCCCGCCCGAATCGAGTCCTATCCCGAACGTGTCGACGGCATCCGATCGGCGCTAGTACTGGGTCTGCGCGACTATATCCGCAAGTGCGGTTTCGAGCGGGTGGTGATCGGGCTGTCCGGCGGAGTGGATTCCGCCTTGACGGCCGCACTGGCGGTGGAAGCGATTGGCGCCGAGCGCGTACAGGGCGTGGCCATGCCGTCCCGATACAGCAGCACGCACAGTGTGGAGGACGCCGTCGCGGTCGCCAAGAACTTGGGCATGCGGTGCATGGCCATACCCATCGAGGATGTACACGGGGCGTTCGAGCGAGTTCTTAAGCCTCACTTCGGCGACCTGCCGCCGGACATTGCGGAAGAGAACATCCAGGCCCGGGTCCGCGGCAGCCTGCTGATGGCCCTTTCCAACAAGTTCGGGTGGTTGCTCCTCACCACGGGCAACAAGAGCGAGCTGGCGGTCGGTTATTGCACGCTCTACGGCGACATGTGCGGTGGGCTCGCGGTGCTCAGCGACGTACCCAAGACGGTGGTGTTCGAGCTCGCTCGCCGGATCAACGAGTCAGCCGGTCGGTCGATCATCCCGACTCGTACGATCGAAAAACCTCCTTCGGCCGAGCTTCGTGAGA
>CBDUZY010000536.1:0-2692 GCA_965371825.1 uncultured bacterium | reverse complement strand
CTGACGTTCGACGATGAGAAGGTGGTTCTCAACCCGGGTGACGGTCTCTTCATACCTGCAGGCAAAGAACATAGGCACATGGGTAAGGTTCTGACGGACACGGTTCGTGTCGTCATGGTGGAAGACGTCTGATCGGCCTATCGGGCTTTGCCGACTTCTTCATCGGTTTTGCGCCACGGAGATCACGTTCGGCGAACGTTGCGGTGTGCGCGGAAAGTGCTACGATGACAACATGATGCCAAGCCGGGTACTTAACGTTGCTTCAACCACCGCGACTGCGCCCACCCTCGGGAGGCCTGAATGACCACAAACTCGGTGACCCCAAAGCGGGGTCTAGTTGCCGCGTTCCTGGGCTTTGTGGAGCGGGGAGGGAACTTGCTTCCGCACCCGGCGACGCTGTTTCTCATTCTCGCCCTGCTCGTGATCATCATTTCCGGAGTAGCAGCGAGCACCGGACTCGAGGTCACACACCCCGTTACCAAGGATGTGATCCAACCGGTAAGTTTGTGTACTATAGAGGGCCTGCACCGAATCCTCACCGGAATGGTGAAGAACTTCACGGGGTTCGCCCCACTGGGCACGGTGCTCGTCGCCCTGCTGGGTATAGGGCTCGCCGAAGCCAGCGGGCTGCTCTCCACGTGTATGCGTCTTCTGGTTATGTCGGCGCCGCGGCGATTGCTAACGGTAGTCGTGATTTTCGCCGGGGTGCTGTCGAATACGGGTAGCGAGATCGGATACGTGCTGCTCGTCCCGCTGGCGGCGATGATCTTCCAGGCGGCGGGGCGGCATCCGATCGTGGGACTGGCGGCCGGGTTTGCCGGCGTCTCCGGCGGATACAGCGCCAACCTCCTGCTCGGAACGATCGATCCGCTTCTGTCGGGCCTGACCGAGGAAGCGGCCCACATTGTCGACCCGACCGTCGAGGTCAACGCGGCGTGCAATTACATCTTCATGGTTGTATCGACGTTCCTGATAACCGGCCTGGGCACATGGGTTACCGAAAGAATAGTCGAGCCGCGGTTCGGGAAGTGGGAGGGCGAATCGTCCGGTGGGGAGAAGAACGAGCTGCGCAGCCTGACGCCCCCCGAGAGGCGCGGCCTCTGGTTTGCCGCCGTGACCACAGTGCTCTTTTGCATCATGCTGGCGTGGGGAACGATTCCGGCTGACGGCTTCTTGCGCGACCTCGAGACCGGAGGTTTGCTGAAGTCACCGTTCCTAAAGGGCATCGTAGCCATGATCTTCCTGTTCGGTGCCTTAACGGGCATCGCGTACGGGATCGGCGCGGGAACGATCAAGAACGACACCGACGCCATGAAGGGTATGGGCAAGACGATGTCCACCCTGGGCGAGTATCTTGTTCTCGTGTTCTTCGCGGCCCAGTTCGTCGCCTATTTCAACTGGACGAACCTGGGTCTAATTCTCGCCGTCAAAGGGGCGGAGGTGTTGAGCGTGGTCAAGGACCAGTGGGGTCTTGGCGGGATTCCGCTGATGCTCGGCCTGGTTCTTCTCGCGGCGTTCATCAACTTGTTCATCGGCAGCGCCTCGGCGAAGTGGGCGGTTATGGCTCCGGTCTTCGTTCCGATGTTCATGATCCTGGGTTACGAGCCGGCGATGATTCAGGGGGCTTACCGCGTGGGCGACAGTTGCACGAACATCATCTCTCCGATGATGCCCTACTTCGCTTTGATCATCGCGTTCTTCCAAAGGTACGACAAGAAGGCGGGAATAGGTACGCTCGTGGCGACGATGTTGCCTTACACGGTGGTCTTCTTCATCGGATGGTGCATACTGCTTACGATCTGGATGCTGCTCGATCTTCCGCTTGGGTTCTGATACCCGAGCCGCGGGCGGAATGGAATCCGCCGTTCGGCGGAGCCCGCGCGAACGCGCCGGCATCGACGAACGTCACCTTCCGGCTCCGTCGGGAAGGGGTCCGACGGACTACCGCAGGTCGACCTTCCACGCCGAAGGAATGTGCCGATCGATGATCTCGCCGGCGAGGTTGATCCAGCAATTACAGACGTCGAGCACGGCGGAGTCGGTCGTGGCAATGACGCCGCCGTAATCGCGCAGAACGGCGTCGGGGCTATCGGGCAGCGTTATGTGCCACGACGGGTCACTCGACCCGAGTGACGCGAGGTCGGCCAAGATCTCCTCGATGCGCAACTTGAGGCGTCCGCTGTTCGAGACGGGGCGGTCGAGGTACCAGTCGACTCGCGGCGTTTCGAGACCCGCAAGGAACGCGGCAATCAGCTCGACAGCCTGCTTCGTCTCTTCGACCCGCCGGTATGTTCCGTGAACACTGGCCAGGTCGCGGAAGCACCCGTCGCGTCCCACTAGGACCATCCCGCCGGATAGGGCACTTTCGATCGTGATCAGGAGGTTATAGCCGTCAACGCCGATCGGCCGACCGTGTAGCTCCGCCGGCCCGATTACCTTCTCTCGTCGCCCGCGCAGGGCCCGGTCCGAGCAGGCGGAGCGCTGAACGGCCATTCGTTGACGAGCGGTAAGGCTGTGGCGATCGCCGACGAGCTTGAGGGCGGAGTGCGAGGCGTAACCGCGCGTCAGCAGCCAGGACAGCTCTCCGACAGCCACTCTGAGCGTGTCGTGGACTTCGGCGGCGAAGAGGCGGCTGTCTTCGGGGTGCTTGCCGCGATGTTTGCGCTTGTCGGGCATGACCGGTCGTCACATG
>CBDUZY010000535.1:0-2703 GCA_965371825.1 uncultured bacterium | reverse complement strand
CTGAAGGACCCGCTAAAGTTCCCCGATCTCAATCACGCTGTAAAGCGTGATCCCAAGACTAACATGCGTAGCGCCCGTAACAACTGGGACTACTGGAGCTCGCTACCCGAGGCGCTGCATCAGATCACCATCACGATGAGCGACCGCGGCATTCCGTATTCCTACCGCCACATGAATGCCTATGGCAGCCACACATTCAGCCTGATCAACACGAAGAACGAACGGTTCTGGGTCAAGTTTCACATGAAGACCCAGCAGGGGATCAAGAACCTCACCGATGCGGAGGCCGAGGCGATCATCGGCAAAGATCGCGAAAGCCACCAGCGTGACTTGTTCGATAGCATCGAGAAGGGTGACTTCCCCAAGTGGAATTTGAAGATCCAGGTGATGCCGGAGAAAGACGCGGCCAGGTGCCCGTTCAACCCGTTCGATCTGACCAAGGTCTGGCCGCACAAGGACTATCCGCTAATCGACGTGGGCGTGCTCGAACTGAACAAAAACCCCGAGAACTACTTCGCCGAGGTCGAGCAGTCGGCGTTCAATCCCGCCAATATCGTACCGGGCATCGGTTTCTCGCCCGACAAGATGCTGCAGGGTCGGTTGTTCTCGTACGGCGACGCCCAGCGCTATCGTCTCGGTGTCAACCATCACCTGATCCCGGTCAACCGCGCCCGCTGTCCGGTCCACAGCTATCATCGCGACGGCGCGATGCGCGTGGATGACAACTACGGCGGTACCCTTGGTTACGAGCCCAACAGCTATGGCGAGTGGCAGGAGCAACCGGATTTTCGGGAGCCGCCGCTTGACCTCGAGGGCGCGGCCGATCACTGGAATCACCGCGAGGACGATGACGACTACTACTCCCAGCCCGGTGCGCTATTCCGGATGATGAACCCCGGGCAGCAGAAGGCGCTCTTTGAAAACACCGCCCGTGCGATGGGTGATGCTCCGAAGAAGATCAAGATTCGCCACATCGCCAACTGTGCGAAGGCGGACCCGGCCTACGGAGACGGTGTTGCCAACGCGCTGGGCATCTCGATGAGTGAGGTGCCGACAAACGAGTAACGAACATTCGATCCTAACCTGGGAGGTTCACGCGAGTCGAAAGGAGGTCGTATCGTGACCCAAAAACAACAGGGGTGTGTGCAGGCGGCTCAAGGTCCCATAACGACAGAGCAGCCTGTTGAGGAGCTGGAGACCCAGAGTAAGGAGGGCAGGATTATGTCAGCACGTGTGGGAATGAAAGCACCGGACTTCGAGGCCAGCGCCTACGTGGACGGTGATTTTAGGAACATCAAGCTGTCCGACTACAAGGGGAAGTGGGTGACCCTCTGCTTCTATCCGGGTGATTTCACATTCGTCTGACCAACGGAGCTGGCGGCGGTCGCCGCCAATCATGAAACGTTGGTCGGTTTGGGCGTGCAGGTTCTCGCGGTGAGCACCGACAGTCGTTTTACCCACAAGATCTGGCAGGAAGAAGAACTCTCGAAGATGGTCGAGGGTGGGGTGCCTTTCCCCATGCTTTCCGACGCAGGGGGACGTATCGGTCAAGTCTACGGCGTATACGACGAGGCCGGCGGCATCGACGTGCGGGGGCGCTTCCTGATCGACCCGGACGGCGTCATCCAGGCCATGGAAGTCCTGACACCACCGGTGGGGCGCAACTTCGCCGAGATGACCCGGCAGATCCAGGCCTACCAGCTAGTCCGCGAAAGCGGTGGGGCTGAGGCCACTCCGGCGGGGTGGAAACCCGGCGAGGAGACTCTCAAGGTCGGTCCCGATCTCGTGGGCAAGGTCTGGAAGGTCTGGAAGCCCAAGAAGGAATCCTGACACGCCAGTTCAAGACCGGGCGTCGAATCCCTTCTTTACCGGGGGGCTCGACGCCCCGGCCGCTCTGTCCATTCAGAGTCACAACGAGGCGCACCGGACGGGTATCGTTCACCGCGACATCAAACCCGACAACGTCCTGCTCGACAATGCCGTGCAGATGCTGAAGAGAACGCGACAGTGGTTTCGAGCTCACCCGTGGGTCGGGACCGCGCCGTGCACGCCATGCAACGATGACGCCGGGTCAACTCGCCAGGAAAGCCTTCACACCTTCCAGCACCATCTGTATCGACAGCATGACAAGCAGCATGCCGATCAGGCGTTGGACCGCGAGGATGCCACGCTTGCCGACGATCCGCAGGACGAGCGAGGAGGTGAAAAGGATGGCTGCCGATGCCGCCCATGCGGACACAATCGCGATCAGCCCGGCGATCCTATGATCGGGCCCGGACTCGACCAGGAACAGGATGGTCGCAAAAGCTGAAGGTCCGGCAATCAATGGGACGGCGAGCGGAAACACGAGCGGCTCGCCCTCCAACGTCTCGCCGAGAGGTCCGCTCTCCGTAGGGAAGATCAACCGGATGGCAATCAGGAAGAGAACGATGCCACCGCCGACCCGGATGGCTTCGTACTGGAGATGGAGAAGATCGAGCAGGAGCCGGCCGACGAACAGAAAGAAAATCAAGAAGGCGAGCGCGATGAGCAGCTCACGTGCCAGGACGATGCGGCGGCGTTCCGGAGCGACGCGTTCGAGAACGCTGGCGAAAACCGGGAGGTTACCGAACGGATCCATCACAAAGAAGAGCACGAGCGCGATCGATACGATGCTCAACATGACCTCCCGTTTGAGCCGGCGCGGGCGAAATCACTCGAAGG
>CBDUZY010000534.1:0-2720 GCA_965371825.1 uncultured bacterium | reverse complement strand
CGGCCGGCCACGGGGCTCAGGCCAGCTCGTACCCTACTCTGTCCGTAGTGAGGCCAGGACGGGCGTGCGGACCGACAAAGCGGTCACGACGACGCCGACCAAGACCCCACTGCCAGCCACCAGAGCCATAGTCCCGGCAAGCGAACTCCACGGAATCGACGCGGGGTCCGAAACGAGGTTTGGCGCGATGGCGACCAGCGCCGAGGCTATCCCGGCAACAAGCCCGACGAAAAGCAACGCGACATTCTCGAGGAGCACAACGGCCGTCACCGCTACACCGGAGAACCCAAGGGCACGCAGCAACGCCGTCTCTCGGCGCCGCTCCCAAACGTTACGCAGCAGGACAGCCGCCATCCCGGCCGTCCCCAGCAACAAGCCGATCCCCCCTAGTGTCTGGAAGGTCGACAAGTAGGTGTTCTGCACAGCCATGTAACCCGCCACGCGCCGCTCGGTCGTCGCAACGTCAAAGCCGAACGTATCCAGTTCGCGCTCCAAAGCACGCTCGAGGTCCCCTGCCTCAGCTTGCGGCGCGTCGATGAGGAAGAACGCGTAGCCGCTCACCGACGGAAACAGACGCTCGAAATGCGACTCCGCGACGATGATCTCGTCTTGAAGGACGCTGCCTTTCAACAGCGCGACGAAACGCAGCGGAAGGTCGCGGCCTCGCTCGTCCGTGATGACGAGATCCTTTCCGAGCCCGAGGTGTAGTTGCCAGAGGACGGCGGCTTCATCGCCTATCGCCGGAATCGCCCCATCCGGGAGTGCCTTGTCGAGCAAGGTCCATGGGTTCGCCCGCTCCTCGTCGGTGGATGCGGTCGTTGGTCCGAACCTAAAGCCCCCCCTCCGCGTCATCTCCTCCGACGCTCCGAGGATGCGAGGTTCTGTCGGCACGTAGAGGTTAAGGCAGCCCGAGTCATCTCCCGGACGCAAACGGAAGGGCATGACGGTTACGCCGGACGAGGAGTCCATCGGCGTGTCGCGCACATTGAGCGCCTCACGCCCCTCCGGAGTGTTCAGGTCATAACCGAGAGGTAGCGCCGATTCGGCGTACAGCGCAAAGCCGCCCGATCCGGATCCGCGCCCCTCGACCGACCCGCCGGAATCGAGACGAAAAGCCTCGAGGGCGACGATGACAAACGTCGCTGATGCGATGAGCCCCGCGGTCAGCATGCTCCGCCCGGCGTGTCGCGGCGCGTTTCGTATCGCCAGCCTGGCGATTGCGAGGACGCCGCCCTTTTGTATTACGCCCTTCGGTCTGCCCCGAAGCCAGCGGGCGAACAGAGCTAGACAGGCAGTCAGCATCGCCGCCCCGCCTGCAAAAAAGGCGGCGACCGGCGGGACGGCAGCTGTCATTAGACTAGCGCCGATAAGCCCCACGGCGGCTGCGAATGAACAAAGGGCCGTCCGCGTTGCCCATCGCCGACGTCGTTGGGCAAGAGTCGTAGGACCTTCGTCGACAGACCCAACCAGCAGCGAACGCGTGGACCTGCGACTCAGTCCACGCACCGACCACGCGGTCGACCCTGAGGCGATGAGCACGCCGGCCACGAACCCGATCCCCAAACTGATTGCCGACAGGTGCAGGCTCAAGAACGGAGCGTTGACCGCATCCGACCACCAGGAGAGCAACCCCGACAACATGAGCCACGCGTATCCGGCGGCGCCGGCGAGGCCGATCAGTCCGCCCGCGACGGCTAACGCGGCTCCTTCCGCGAGGAGGAGTCTCGTGACGAGTTGTGCCGAAAAGCCGGTCGCCAGGAGCAGGCCTACCTCCGACGATCGCCGTTCGACACCCAACCGAAACAGCAACGCAACCAACATGGCAGCCGACGTGATCAGGAAGAAGCTAAAGCCGATAAACAACATTCCGAAGTCGGTGCTTCCCTTGCTCGCCTCGAGCGCCTGCTTGCGCACCGGATCGAATGTCAGACCCAGCCTTGCGGGGTCGAGGCGACTCGCCAGCGCCTCATGGAGCGCGGCGCTCATCGCCGCAAGATCCGGTGACTCGTCGGCCGAGCTGATCGACGTGAACCGAATCGACGTGAGACGGCCAAACCGCTCGGACTCCTCAGCCCAAAGACGCTGTCCTTCGGCGAGCGCGATAAACGCCTTCGGCGTTGTGCGGTAAGCATCCCAATAGGCTTCGTCCTCGTCACGCACGAGTGACAGGTCGATCGGGAAAGGCGGATCCCAGTCAGACAGATTCTCCGTGTCGGTGACACCCCGGTACTCGGGTATGAATCCGGGATCAGCGGATGCCCCCCGAAGGTGGACGACACCGCGGAGCACGAACGTGCTGCTCCGCGTCTCAAGTCGACCGAAGTCGCGCGTGAGGTAGTAGCTGACGGCGATTCGATCGCCGAGCGCGGCGCCGAGATCATCGGCCGCCCACTCGTTCAACACTATCTCGCCGGGTCCCATGCTCACTTCGCCGTCGCGAAGCGACCGCGCGAGTGCGGCAGCCGCCGGACTCTCGGGGTCAATGGCTGCAATCGTCGAGTATGGAATAACCGGAGTAGAACCGCTGCCGTTTGGCGCCCGTTCGAGTGCGATTGTGTTTGCTAAGTGTGTCAGGACCGGTGATATTCCCGCCCCCACGGCATCTGCCGCCTCCGCCGCCGCTTCCTCGACGACCGGTTCGAGGAGAATGCCGTCACTCTCCAGCGAGATGTAACCGTGCGTCCCGTCGACTCGAAGCTTCAGGCCGACGTCGACGAGCC
>CBDUZY010000533.1:0-2722 GCA_965371825.1 uncultured bacterium | reverse complement strand
CCCTATCAACTGCATTTCACGTTCGAGCCCTGTCCGACGGCGGCCTGTTGTATCGGCGATTCCTGCACGGACGGACTCGACCAGTTCGCGTGCGACGCCATGGACGGCTTGTTCCTCGCCCCGCCGCGGGTGTATCCGGCTGTCGAGGATTGTGCGGGCAATCCGTGTGACGAGGGATCCTGTTGCACGGGCCCGGGCGAATGCGAGGATGACATTGCCGGCGATCCCGTGACACTAGAAGAGTGCACTCAGCCGGGCGGTGGTGGAACCTACGAAGGCACATACAAAGGCGGTATCAAGTGCTTCGGCGGTGAGTGTACCTTGGACACTAGATACTCATGCGGGGCCAATGTCGACTGCGTTGGCAAAGGCATTGGATGTCCCCCTGTCGGCGCTTGTTGTGTGGGTCGAGACCTCGGTGGCGCGAGGGCTTTGGCTCAGGCGAACCCCTGCCCGGTATGTGAGCTCCAGGGGCCCAACAACTGCCAGACGTGGGACGACGGCCTCGGAAGCGCTATTTCCGACCTGAGTCTCGGCAGCGGCATCGTCGCCGCCGACGACTTTATTCCTGTCGCCGGCGCGGACACGATCAGTGCCGTCTGCACTTGGGGCTGGTACACTACGACCGACATGGGCAACCCTTGGCCTGACTGCGGTGAGGAGATTTCCGGCGACCACTTCCGCGTCCGAGTGATCAAGGACTCCCAGGGCGTACCCGACATGACGCAAGTCATCGGGGTATCCGAGACCTCCTCAATACGAGGTATGATCCAGAACGCGGCGACGAGGATCGCTTTCTACCCGTCGACCGAGACCTACGCCTACCAGATCACGCTGGACGAGCCGATCACCGGTTTGATTCCGGGAGAGTGCTACTGGATCGAGATCGCTAACAATCTCGCCCCCGGTGACGAGTGTTTCTGGCAGCAGACGGCGCTTACCGCGCAGTCCGCGGACGGCAACGATCACGCCGCGGTGGGCTCCGACGCAGGCGGATATCGTCCCGGCTCCGAGCATCCCATCGACCTGGCGTTCTGCCTCGACCAGGAGTTCCATCCCGGCGGATGCGGCGAGTACGTGAGGAAGTGCTGTTCCTGCGACGGCGACTGCAGCCACCAGAATCAGCTGGATTGCAGCGCGGCCAACTCCGAGTACATGGGTGGCGATCTCGACGAGTTCGGCGAGCCAAACTCCTGTGTGGAGGGATACCACTGCCCGCTTGACGGGACGCCGGTAAACGACGAGTGCGTGGATATGATCCCGGTCTACGTCGGCACTCACGACTTCGTCAACTACTGCGCGACTACAAGTGAGCCGCCCTCGATCTACATGGAGGACATGCAGGTCGACGCGCCGATCGTGGCCGATGTCTGGTTCTCGTTCGTGGCTCCGCTGGACGGGCGGTTGCGCGTCGATCAATGTGCCAGCGGCAACGCCGGAACGGGCGCAGTGGACATGGTCCTCGGCGTTTACAACGACCCGTTTAATCCGACGGTCTGTCCGTGCCCCTTTACGGAAGGACAGAACTTCGTCCACAAGGCGGGCAGTGACGAAGGCTGCGCCGCAGGCCAGTTGGTTGGCGGCCCGGGTTGGGTCGAATTCGACGCGTTGGAAGGTGAGTGCTACACGATCCGCCATGCCGGGTACGCCGGTCAGGGTAATGAGCTCGGCAAGGGCTTTTTCGACGTAAGTTGCGGCGATCCGTTCTGCGGCGACAACGCCGTGCAGGCAAGCGTCGGTGAAGAGTGCGACGGAATCGACGACGACGCCTGTCCCGGCCGATGCAATCCACCCGGCCATCCGGACGAATGCGAGTGCCTGCCGCCTCCCGTGTGCGGTGACGATACCCGGGAAGGCAACGAGCAGTGCGACGGAACCGAAGACTTCGACTGTCCGGACTTGTGCCAGGGCGACTGCACCTGTGGCCACGTCTGCGGCGATGGAATAGTAACCGGAATCGAAGAATGCGACGGCGACAATGACGATGTATGCCCGACGCGGTGCCTCCCTCCGGGTGATCCCAATGAGTGCACCTGCCCACCGTGGGTCTGCGGGAACGACTTCAGGGATCCCGACGAGGAGTGCGACGGCACCGACGACTCGCTGTGCCCTGGCGAGTGCCGCCTTCCGGGCGACCCGGTCGGTGAATGTACGTGCAACTGTTGGTGGGATTTCCCGTACCCGGGACCCATCGAGGCACCGGAGCCGGACTCGCACGGATCGCACCTTGACAAGAATCGCTATCTCTCGATGGTTCTCCCGGACCTTCACGGCAGGCCGGTGGCCATCCGCGTACACTTGACGTCACTGCATCATCCCGATCCCGCCCCCGAGGGAACCCCTGACTTCAGCGCGTGGGAAGGCGAATACCGCTGGGTCAACTCCCTTAACGAGACACACACGTGCCCGCACTTTCTGGGGATGCCGGGGGTATTCTTCAGGTGCGCCGTGCTCGGCTGCGAACCTGAGTACCGCGACTGGTGGGGTGAACTCGGCGATGACGTGCTGTACGTGACCGGCGCCGCCGTCGTACCCAGCTCCCAATACTACGCGGCGTGGGTGGACATCGTTTGCCAGGGTTACGAGGAGGGATGCCCCGCGGTCAGCGAAGAGCTGTCGATCTTAACGGCTGCGCACGGTGACGTCGATCCGGTCACGGACGGCCTCGCCGTTCTGGACATCGCCCGTATCGTGGACTACATAAAGGGTCTGCTGTTCATCT
>CBDUZY010000532.1:0-2730 GCA_965371825.1 uncultured bacterium | reverse complement strand
CACACGGGAGGGCGCGACATTCGCACTGGCGGGCAAGCCGCCAGTGGCACCCTGCACGCGCGTCAAGCTGACAGCGAGTCGTATGCCGCACGGACTTGGGAGTCCGTGACGTCGTCGCGGATGACGGGTCGGCCTACCCCCTCGAGAAGCACGAACTGTACGTTTCGGTCGCGGACCTTCTTGTCCTTGCCGATCGCGGGCAGGATGAGGCCCCACTCGATCGGATCGTCCAGGCGCGTGGGAAGTCCGAATCGTGCCAGGAGCTTCTCAACGCGTTCCGCATCTTTCGCGCTCAGCAGGCCCATTGCCCGAGATAGCCGACACGCAGCTACCGTGCCGAGTGACACGCACTCGCCGTGTCGCAAGGTGAAGCCGCAGCATTCCTCGATGGCGTGGCCGATCGTGTGGCCGAAGTTGAGGAGCATCCGTGTGCCCGATAGCTCCCTCGCGTCGCGCGAGACCACATCTGCTTTGAGACGCACATTCTCGGTGATTAACTCGATGATCGTAGGTTCATCGAGGGCCAGGATTTCCTCCACGTGACGCTCGTGCCATTCGAGGAAGTTCCCAGAGAAGAGTACGGCGTGTTTGATCGACTCGGCCAGTCCGGCGCGGACTTCGCGCTGCGGTAGCGTTGCCAGGCTGGTGGGATCGACCAGTACGAGCGCCGGCTGATGAAACGCCCCGACGAGGTTCTTCGCCCCGGGTATGTTGACGGCCGTCTTGCCACCGATAGCGGCGTCGATGCATGCCTCCATCGTGGTAGGGCAAATGACGAAGCGCACACCCCGCATCCACGTAGCGGCGACGAAGCCGGCTAGGTCGCTTACGACGCCGCCGCCGAGGGCGACGATCGTCGAGTCGCGGGTGACCTTGTGATCGGCGAGGAAACGGTGGATCACGCCCGCCGTGTCCCAGCTCTTCGAGGCTTCGCCCGGTGCGATTCGGTACTCATGGACTTGGAACCCCGCACGCTCCAACGACTCGCGAACCCGCGCGGCGTGGAACCCGCCGACCTGCTCGTCGGTGATCAGGGCGACAAGGGGCGCGGCACCGCGTGCACATACTTTCCGAAGGGCGCCACCCACGTCCGCAAGTGCACGACCCGAAACAACGACGCGGGTCGTCTCGCCACCGAAATCGATCAGAATGTCAGGCATGTTTGGTTCGCCGATTGTATAGCGATCATCGGTCGGTTCCGAATGCCCCGGCGAGTCCGGAGTGAGATCGAGGGCGCGAGGGACGTTCGCGAGGATCCGGGGCTTCCTTCTACGCCGGCCTGGGCCGTATTCCAGGCGAGAACGCCCAAGCCGAATCGGCCCTGGCCCATCGGCACACGGAACCTTATCGGTGTCCGAAACGTATAGATAGCGGGACTCGTTACCGAACAGGAACATTGCAGGTACAGGTCTTTCTACGGGAAAACAATCACAACGTATTGTAAACACGAAGGTTACGTGCGCCAGCATGCGAGCCGAGCGTTTCCTGTTGTACGGATGGTAACGATTATTCCGTATTGACGACACATTGAAAGGTGGGTACAATCGGCCTAATGAGCAGAGCCACTATTACCAGACCACGTCGAGCGTCAACGAGCAAAACGGCCCCCAAGCAAATAAGGACCTTTCGCTCGGCAGTTAACTATGTGAATTCACTCGTGAATTTCGAGCGGATAGTCGGTCCGCAGTACAACTCCCGCAAGTTCGGGTTGTCGCGGATTACGCGCATCCTGAGCGCGATGGGGAATCCTCACCGGGAGTTCAAATCCGTACACCTCGCAGGCACCAAGGGAAAGGGCAGCACCGCAGCCATGCTGGCCGCAATGCTCAACGGTTGCGGGATTCGGGTCGGAGTGTATTCGTCCCCACACATTCTGGGCATTCGGGAGCGGATCAGCATTGACGGGGAACTCATCCGCGAGCTGCACTTCGCCCGGGCAGTCGCCGCCGTAGCCAGCGTGGCGATCAAAGCCCGTGTTCCGGAGCCGACCTATTTTGAGGTCTTGACGGCCGCCGCTTTCAAGTACTTCGCAGACCAGGAGGTCGACATCGCCGTCGTTGAGACCGGCGTAGGCGGGCGGCTTGACGCGACGAACGTGATCCAGCCGGAGGTGGTCGGGATAACCAGCATAAGCCACGACCATATCGGGCAGCTGGGCACGACGCTCGAATCGATCGCCAGGGAGAAGGCGGGCATAATCAAGAAGAACATAGACGTCATCAGCGCCCCGCAGCGGCCACCTGTCCGTGAAGTGTTGCGCGAGGCTGCGGATGCCGCCTCAGCGCCATTGCGGTACGCAAACGAGGACGTCGCGTTCAGTTACAGGTTCGAGTTCTCCCGAACCGCAGGACGCCACGCCCGCATTTGCCTGACCACCCCGACCAGCCGGTTCGAGCACTTGCACGTGCCCCTGCTGGGCGAGCATCAGGCCGTGAACTGTAGTCTGGCGCTGGGCATCCTGGATGTTCTCAAGGGCCGCGGTTTTCCGGTGGACGATCAGGAGGCGACGAACGGTCTTAGCAAGGTCGACCTGCCAGGACGGATGCAGATGGTCTGTGAATCTCCGCGTGTCCTCGTGGACGGTGCCCACAACGCAGCCAGCGTCAGCGCGCTGATGAGGGCGATCGGTCAGAACATCAGTTACGACTCGATGGTAGTGATCTTTGCCTGCCAGAAGGACAAGGACATCCCCGGAATGATCCAGCGGATCCAGCTCGGGGCGGACAAGGT
>CBDUZY010000531.1:0-2744 GCA_965371825.1 uncultured bacterium | reverse complement strand
CCAGTCACCGGAAAACCGGACGAGCAGTGTGTCTTCAGCGGGCCGACTGAAGCTCAACTCCCATCGCGCACCGCTGATGGCAGTTGAGCGTTTCGCCGTGTTGGAACTGTCCACTTCTGCGTCTATCCCTATTCACAGACACACGGAAACTCGATTAGAACAGCAACTCGCCGACGTCCGGAACAATGCCGGCGACCGGTTCGTCAAGCTGTTCCTCCCCTGGTCTCTTGGCGCTCGGCGGCTCGGTCCTCGAGTTCGTTGACGATCGTCAGCGGCAAGATGCATGCTAAGCCGGTACCGGATCCCAAACGTAGATTCATTTTTATACCACAGCCCTCTCGCCGTTCCCGGCACCACTCGAGTGTACACGATTCTCCGCGCATTCGCCTCCGTTAACGCCGCACCGGGCTGCGGATAAATCGGGGCTCTTCACCGACGCTACGACGTCAGTTGCCGATTCATGACCGATGAGGTCCGGACTGAACGTCCAAGGTCGCAGAAGGTCACGGCAGAACGCCAAGTTGGCGCAGGCTGGCTTCGATCGCGTCTGCAAATGCCCGCGCACCCGGCGGGTTGGGGTGAGCGACCGATGCGTACAAGCAGATGATCCGCTCTACCAACGTCAAGTCCAACTGTGGACACGCGTCTTGACGTCGCGTGATGAGGGGATCTTCTGGAGCCAAATCGAGGTTCACGCCCAGGAGCTCCAGTAGCGACACGTCGCCCGTCATGCTCCAGAGCCACGCGCTGGATCCGAAGATGGCGTTCGTCGGCGCGTAGCCTGGATCAGCGAACGCGACCCGGGGGCCACCTTCGATGTCGGCGTTCACGCTCTCGACAGCGGCAACAATGCTTTCGTGGGCCGTGTCGCGGAAGAGCGTGGAGTTGGCGCTGAGTTTGGCGATGAGTCCCTCCGCGGAGTCTTCAGCGACCACGTTTTGTGTCGCAAGAAACTGCTGTACACCGAGAAGATCGCTGTCCGGCGAGATGACCTCATAGTATCCGGTAACAACGATGCGGGCCTGCGGCGCAATCTCGCGTACTTCGCGCAACAGGGCCTCCATCTCCACGTTGCAGAATCCGCGGGTCACCTCTTCCAGCTCGGTCGCGTCGATGAAGGGATCGATGATCCTGCCCACGCCAACGTCGTTGATGCAGCCATCGAGCAGGATAAGATCAACCAGGTCAGGTCGCTGCATGAGTTCCGCCTGCACGCTGACGGACGTCAAGACTTCCGGTACTTCACCGAAGCAGTTCAACTCGCAGATGCCATCGCCTTCCGCCGGGACTATGCGGGCTCCCGACACGGCGTAGCGTTCGGTGATTACCCGTCTCTGGAGCTCGCGCTCCAAAGTCTTGGCGACGAGGGTGGACATCTTGTCCTCCTCGCGCAGCCCGTTACCCCATTGGACGGAGTCACCGAGCACGACGAAGTAGAAGAAGTCGTTGACGAGCTCGATGACTTCGGGGTTGACCGGCACGTCCCACAGCCGCCGCGTGAACAACCGCAGTTGCGCGAGCGGCGGACGCAGATCCTGAGAAAGTAACACGCCCACTCGCGCCCGTAACGGATCCGCTTCTGTGGGCGCATCGATTATCCAATACACGCCGCCGGCAGCCTGAAGCGCCTCTCGACCGGTGTCACCGAACGCGCGAAGCTGCCCGGCGAGCTCGGCCTCTGATGTATTCGCGGGCGGCGCGATCTTCGTCAGATCCGTGACGGTCCCCGATTGAGTGTCGACCAGCTGGATCGATAGCTGATCAACGTCACCGACCAGGAGGGTAAGCGCGAATCCCGCCGCTTGGCCGAACGCCGGATCGGCCGGGTCAATGTTCTGCACCAGTTCAGGCTTGTACGCCCGCGCCGCTCCCACTGCCGGTGGCTCGAGGGCCTCCGTGTCGACGATCAGCAGTGGTTTTCCAGGGCCGGCCTCCTCGCACCCGACAGGATCCAGTTGCGAGCCGCAGCTCGCACACCAGAGCGCGGCTGAGCACATGACGGTAACGGCCATCCGCGGGGATGTTGTCACGAGAGATGACATCCTCGTGCGCGCCTGGCCCCAGTTGTGCCTATTGGGCTGTTGCATGGGGAGCAGCACCTCCATTATGACGCGCGGAATCGTGAGCTACTCAACGATATCCAGCACGTCGCGCACCTCGACAATAGTGCCAAACTCGCAGGCAAGTTCGATATCCGTGCGAGTAACGATCACCAAACGCGACACCGTTCCCGGCTCGACCAACTGATCGAACGTCTCACTGTCGAGCGTAGTGGCCTGGAACAGGTGGTAGGTTATGCCGTTCTCGCCTACCCACACAGGGCAAGGTCCGTCCCGGTCCACGACTGCTGCCGTCCCCTGAACGATGAAAGGACTGCCCACCGGCAGCAGGGTTACTTGCTCGGGAAGATCGATACACGCTCCCGTCAGGCAAAGGCCTACCACAACAACACTGCCTAACAACCAGTTTCTCATCCGCTTTACCATTACACGTTCCTTTCCATCCGGCACCAGGGCAAGTATCGCCGGACAATACATGTCGCCAGAGCCGACAAAGCCGGCGGGCGCTGATGAATGTTCATGCTCAGTCACCCGCTGCGGGGGTAGAATCGGCCGCACATTGTCCCGCGGCCTGTCGGTATGCAGGAGCCCAACAGGTGTGCGCGGGGCGGCCTCGCACAGGCTCGACGAAGACGGTGCGGCCGCATCCCACCTGCCCTGCACGACTAATTGCCAAGAGGGATC
>CBDUZY010000530.1:0-2764 GCA_965371825.1 uncultured bacterium | reverse complement strand
ACCAATACTGTCCGGAACTCAGTCCCCTGAGACCTTACAAATTCTTACTTGCGCTGGCGCGCGCGTTGTGTTGTACTCTGCGGCATGAAGCGTTTGCCGGTATCTGCAGTCCACCGTCTCACGCCGGTCCCCGGGTCCGAGGAGCCTGTCGTCGGACGACGGTTCGTCCGTTTGATTGAAGATGAGCTGCGCTGGCTCCACAAGCATCACGATCATCCCAACCGCACGCTTTTCTTCGATCACGTCGTCGTCGCGCAGCTGGTGGCCTTCTTCAATCCTGCGATCAAAAGCCTGCGGAAGATCGAGGATGTTCTCGATTTGCCCATCGTGCGCAAACGCCTCCAATTGCCGCGCGTACCCAAGAGCACCCTGGCCGACGCCCAGCGACTCTTCGATCCCCAGCTCATCCTGCCGCTGATCGAATCCCTCAAGCGGCGTGTGAGGTTGCATCCGCACGATGCCCGACTGGACGTGCTCACCAAAAAACTCCTGGCTGTCGACGGCACATTCTTCACGGTCGCCCCGCGCATCGCTTGGGCCATGTACAACAGTACCGAAACCGGAAGCGTGCGAGCCCATGTGCACTTCGACATCCTGCGCGGCGTGCCCGACCACCTCACCCTGACCGCCGGCAAGGACGGTGAAGGGCAACAGCTCCAGCAGGCCCGGCAACCCAACTGTTTCTACGTCGCCGATCGCGGGTTCCAATCCTACGAACTCCTGGGCGAGATCCTGAACATCGGCAGCGATTTCGTCGTACGCCTGCGTAAGTCCGCACGCTGCGAAGTCGTCGAGCACCGCCCCCTGACTGCCGACGACCGCATGGCCGGCGTCATCAGCGACTGTGCCGTACGGATCGGCTGGCGCGACGACCAAACACCGACGCTGCCGTTGTTGCGTCGCGTCGAGGTCGCCACCGCGGATCGCGAAGGAAACAAGGTCACCCTGATCCTGCTGACCAACCGTGTCGATCTGCCGGCTTCCTTGATCGCGTTGATCTACCGTCACCGCTGGCAAATCGAGCTCTTCTTTCGCTGGCTCAAGTGCATGGCCTGCTTCAAACACTTCTTCTCGGAAACCCAGACCGGGATGACGCTCCAAATCTATATCGCCATCCTGGGAACGCTTTTGATCGCCGTGACCACCGGCCACAAGCCCAACAGCTATGATTACAACCTCCTCGCCTTCGCCGTGAGCCACGCGGTCCCCATCGAGGAGGTCCTCGCCGTGGCCGCGAAACGCCGCGCCGAACGTCAACGTGCCGCGGCGCGAGCCCGCGCGAAGGCCGCGAAAAAAACCAACCTCTAACCGCCGCGCCCTGTCCCCGGACTCGCCTCGGCGGCCAGCGGTGCGCGCTCCGGCCACACGCCTTCGCCGCGCCCCATCTCCACTTCATCGCCTCGCTACTGCCACCACACGCCAAAACCCGTACCGACACCGTCGTAAGCAACTACCGCGCCGGACAGTATTGGTTTCCAACCGGTGCAAACACGGGTTGAAAACCCGTGCCACACCTTCTTCAACAGGCTGCTAGTGCCGTTTCCAGAAAGGTCGTTCAACAGTTGTTAAAATAGGGAGTTTGCGCATTGTCTTCATCAGGTATATATGGATTGCCACGTGTTGACATGGATGTCGTTGTAACATGTGGAGATCCGTCATGTGCCTGTACGTTCGCAACATCCGTATGCCCGAAGGGCGAAAGCTTCAACGCATGGTTCGACGTGATGCGAACAGGATCAAGATGCGCCGGGCGCAGGTCGTTCTGGCCTCGGACCAGGGAGCCAAGGTTCCGGAGATCGCCGAACGATTCTACTTTTCCGAAGCGCATGTGCGCACCATTATCAAGTCGTTCAACGCAGACGGGTTCTCCGCGTTGGAGCCCAAGTACGGCATCGGACGGCCCAAGAAGTTTACCGAGGAACAACGCAGCTTCATCATCGAAACGGCACTCTGCCCGCCCGATCTTCTTGGTGAACCCTATCGACGTTGGTCGTTGCCGAAGCTTCGCGACTTCTTCATGCGCGAGAAGATCGTCGATGCCATCGCCATCGAAACCGTCCGGCAGATGCTCAAGACCGCCAAGGTCAAGATTCGTCGTACCAAGACGTGGAAAGAGTGTAACGACCCGAAGCTTGCCTCGAAAAAAAAGTGATCCGTCGCTACGTGAACCAGCGAGCGAGCAACGGTCCGACGATCTCGTTCGACGAGTTCGGACCATCGGACTATTGGAACTCCGGCCGCAGGCTGGCCGAAGCTGGGGGAGCAGCGCGAATCGCCTTCGCGCCACCTACACCCGCAAACACGGCGTGCGGCATTGGCTGGCGTTTTACGATCTTCACGACAATCGACTTTGGGGCTATACCCGGCCAAGGAAACGCTCGCGCGAAACGCTCGAAGTCTTGAAGAAGATGCGGCGGCGATACCCGGCCGACCAACGGATTCATCTGATCCTCGACAACTACTCGCCGCACGGCACTCCAGCGGTTCGCCAATGGTGCGAGCGAAACAACATCCACCTGATTTGGACTCCGACCAACGCATCCTGGCTCAACCCGATAGAATGTCAGTTCACTCCGGTGAAGGAATTCGTCATCCGAAACTCAGACTATGCCAGTTACGAGGAGCTGGCCAACGCACTGCGGCGATACGCGAACTACCGCACTCAGCATGCGAAACGGAAGAAGTCATAGTACCTTTTTGGAAACGGCACTAGTATGACAGCGCTATGAAGTATCCAGCCTTTCGGCGGTTCTTCGTCGGCTTT
>CBDUZY010000529.1:0-2766 GCA_965371825.1 uncultured bacterium | reverse complement strand
TACGCAAAGCCACACCGGTCCGTTCCTCAAGAATCGGCTGTCCGGAGCGGCCCCACTGAATAGATCTCGGACGTAGCCGGGTCGGATCCGCGTTGCAGGAAACCGACGAACTCCTCGACCGACCTGTATCCTTCCTCACGTGCATAAACGAGTCCGGACGTATCGAGGATCACGTAAGTGGGTGTCCCAAAAACGCCAACACGGCGGGAGAGTTCCTCGTGTCGCCAGGCATCGAGGCGCACGGACACATAACCGCTAAGCGCTCGCTGAACGGCATCCGCGCCCAGCACGCTACGACTCATGGAGACACAGGGCGGACACCCTTCGGAATAGAACTCGACGACGATTCTGCGGTCGGTTGCAGCCGCTTCCTCGACAGCCGCGGTGAAGTCGTCACCCCAACCCGGAGGCGCCGGCGCTGCCCGCCCCACATACAGGTAGAAGGCCAACATGGCCGCGACCATTAACGTAGGCCCCCATCGAACCAGCCGGCCCGGACGGGGTTCAGTTGCGTGGTTATCGAACTCTTCCATCTGTCAAGTAGCTCCAGCCCGACCTCCCGTATCTACGCACGGCGTCGCGGTAGGTTCTCCCGAGGCGGCGACCAACCGGGCAGGATCGACCGCTCTCCCCTCCCGGCTAAGCGACCAACCCGGAAACGCCCTATCATGGCGCGGGCCCGGGTAACGGATCGGTCCGGGCAGCGATCGTCTCGAATCTAGAAGTACAGCAGTGTCGCGATGAGAAAGATCGGAACCAAAATGCCGCAGCTGTACAGCATGTAGCCGAAGAAGCTGGGCATCTTTACGCCGCGCCGAACGGCGATGCTCCGAACCATGAAGTTCGGTCCGTTGCCTATGTAGGTCATCGCCCCCATGAAGACCGCACCCAGCGAGATGCCCATCAAGAACGGTTCGCTGATCTGCCTACCGGCCCCGAGTTCGACCATCGCCGTACCGGGCTCGGGAGTCATGGTCGCGGCCGTCTCGAAGAACACCATGTAAGTTGGCGCGTTGTCCAGGAAGCTGGACAGCCCTCCCGTCGCCCAGAACAGCCTGAACGGCGTGCCCACGTAGGGGGTCAGCGTTTCGGCACCGGCATGGAGTATTTCGATCGGAGCCTGCATGCAGATGAAGATCCCGATGAACAGAGCCGCCACCTCCAGGATCGCGTGATAGCTGAACCGGTTGTCCGCCCGAATCTGATCGCTCGTCAACCTCAGGGACGCGATGATCAGCCCGAGCATCACGAGTTCGCGCAGCATGGGGAAGGCGTTGAAGCCGAGCCCGGGAACAGGCTCGCCGGGTTTCACGAACGCCACACACAGCACCACACCCAGGATCAGCAGGAAGTTGAACTTGCCCGAAAGGGTCAGCTTGGTGATCTCGGTCTCGTCGCGCACTATGTCGCGAACCGTTTCCTTGCGATATGCAATCGTATCCCAAATGAAGTAGACCACCAGGAGCAGGGCGCACATGACTGCCCATGGCATCCACATCTTCAGCGTCCAGAGGAATGGGACGCCCTTTAGGTAGCCCAGAAACAGGGGCGGATCGCCAATCGGTAGCAGGCATCCGCCGATGTTGCTGACCAGAAAAATGAAGAAGATGACCGTGTGGGTCACGTGCTTTCTTTCCGAATTCGTCCGGATCAATGGGCGGATGAGCAACATGCTCGCTCCGGTAGTTCCGATGAGGCTCGCGAGTAACGCTCCGATCGCGAGGAAGGCCGTGTTGGTCGTCGGACGGGCGGCGAGATCACCCTTCAGACAGATGCCCCCGCTGATAACGAACAGAGCGAACAGAAGCACGATGAAGGGGGTATACTCGACGACGATCGCCTCCTCGAGGACGGTCACGACTTTGGCAAGGTCGTAAGCGAAGAGGTAGTAGAGCAACGTAGCGGTGCCGCAGATGAGCGAGACCAACAGGCGGTTCATGTTGCTCTCCCACCAGTGCCTCGTCCTCTCACTCAGAGGCAGGATGGCGATGCACATCAGGACGGCGGCGAACGGAATGATGGACCATATGCTCGGCGGGTGTTCGTGGGCACCGTGCGCGGCTTGCCCGGCAACCGCGCTTTGAATCAAGAGGATGATTGCGAATCCGCCGAGAATGGCAGCCGCCCACATCATCTTGGTCATGCGGAACGGATGATGCTCGTGCACAACCGGCACGTTCAATGTCGTGTCCACGTTGCCTGACTCCGCATGCATCTGGACGGGACTCGGACGCCGGTTGTCAGCCTCTGTGACGGAGGGCACCGACCCGCCGGAGTCCGTCTGCGTTGGCCCACTAGGAGGTGACCCGTTGGCTGCTGCTTTCGAAACGCCTGATGGAAACTTGTCCGTCATTTATCGGCACACGGAGTAAACAGGTTGGACGCCTGCGCGATGGATCCTCAAAGGCATCGCCATCAGGTCTGCCCCAGGAGCCCATCATCCCCTAAGCCTCACGGCGAGTCCACAGGTTGCGCGCCGTAACGGGCGATATTATCGGCGCGAAACGCGAGGGGGTTCAAGTACGAACGCGCGGCGGCGCGCCGGAGTCCGTGCAAGTCGAACGCAGGGCATCCTCCGCGCGACCCGGGCGTCGCACCCCACCCATAGGACTCTCCCGACGTAGCGCTCCTGGCAGCTTGTTGAGAAAAGGCACCGAACAGGTATGGCACCGGTTCCAAACCGGTGCGAATACAGGCTGAAAACCGGTGCCACGCCTTACTCATCGGGCTGCTACGAATGGGTCTCGGCGCGCTCGGTCCTGGAAA
>CBDUZY010000528.1:0-2798 GCA_965371825.1 uncultured bacterium | reverse complement strand
CACGAAGGCCCCAAGTTGACACCATGCTACGAACGGGTGGGGCACGTTGCAAGAAAAAAATGAAGATCGTCGCAGACCATCGGTCGCGCCGCGCCAGCACCGCGCTAGGGGTTACCCTGCAACCCGGCATCGACCTGGGCTGCGATCCGGCTACGTATACCAACCCGGCGTCACTCGCGTGCCGCGTTGGCGCGAGCAGGAGACACCGCGTATCGGATTGGCTCGGTGCAGGTGACACGACGGACGTCCTCGCCCACGGACGGTTCGCGCCCCACGCCGTGCCGGTCAATCCCAGTCGACCGTCTCGACGGTTGAAGCGGCAAGGCGTTGCTGACGCTGGACCATCTCGCGGTAAAGCCCGTCGCCCGCCATAAGCTCGGCATGTTTACCAATCTGCACGATTCGGCCGTGGTCCATCACGACAATGATGTCCGCGTGCGTGATCGTGCTCAGGCGGTGGGCTATCACGAAAGTCGTGCGCGCTGATAGCAGATCGGCCAGCGACGCTTGGATGAGCTGTTCACTCTCGGTGTCGAGATTGCTCGTGGCTTCGTCCAGAATCAGGATCTCGGGATCAGCCAGGATTGCTCGGGCAATGCTGATGCGCTGCCGCTGCCCGCCGGAGAGCTTCAAGCCCCGCTCGCCAATCAGCGTATCGTACCCCTCCGGTAATCGCTCGATAAACTCGTGTGCGTTTGCCCGGCGGGCGGCGCGGCGAACCGCTGCCTCGGTCGCCCCACGTCGGCCATAGGCGATGTTCTCGCGTACCGTACCATCGAAGAGGAAGACCTCTTGCGGCACAACGCCGAGCCGCTGCCGGTAGCTTGCCAACCGAAGGCCCCGCAGGTCGGCCCCGTCGATGAGGATCGTACCTACCGTGGGATCGTGGAATCGAGCGACGAGATCGGTCAACGTCGTCTTCCCGCCGCCGCTCGGCCCCACCAGGGCCACGGTGCTGCCTGCCGGCACGGTCAGCGAGATATCGAACAACACGGGAAGCCCCGGGCGATACTCGAAACCGACGGAATCGAAGCGAACCTCCCGGATCGGACTGGGGGCGTCGACCGCGTGTGGAATATCCGGTTTCTCCGCCGGTTCCTGGAGCACGTCGAAGACGCGCTCCAAAGCCACGAGGCCCTGCTGAGTGGAACTATAAGAGTCGACGATCGTCGAAACCGGTTGGAGAAGCATCATGGCGTACATCTGGAAGGCCACGATGTCGCCGATCGTCCCCTCGCCTCGGACGACGAGATAACTGCCGTATCCGACGATCACCAGCGACGTGCCGGGAATCAGTAGGCCCCACCCGCTGCTCACAACGAGGCGAAGACGCTGGGCGAGTAACCGCTTGCGGATGATCGTGTGGTGAGACACCGCGTAGTCGCGCTGCTCTTTCCGCTCGCGGCGAAACGCCCGCACGACGCGGATGCCGCCGAAGGTCTCGGTCACGCGGGCGTCGATTCGCTCCCGCTCCCGGGCCATCGAGCGGTAGATCGGACGGACCTTCCGGACCCAAACGAGGTTGATCAGGATGATCGGCGGGATCATCAGGCTGGCGACGAGCGCCATCCGCCAGCTCAGGACGAACAGGACCGCCACGGTCAGGATCACGCGCATCGACGCCACGCCGGGTGTGACGACGGCCATCTGTACGAGCCCGGTGGCTTTGTCCGTGTCCTGCGACAGACGAGAGACGATCCCGCCCGACTTGAGCTGGGACAGCACGTCCAGCGGGAGCCTCAGGAAACGATCAAAGAGTCTCTGTCGCAAACGGAAGATCACCTGAGCATTCAGGATCGACATGAGGTACGAGCGCCAGGTGTCGATGGCCTGGGTCACTAGCAGCAGGACTACCATAGCGCCGCAGACGAGGGCGAGTCGTCGAATCTTGACCTCAACATAGAGACTGGAACCGGGGATGACCTCGTCGATGATGTACCTCGTCCCGAGGGGCAAGACGAGGGCGAGCAGCGCCCCGAACAGTGCCAGCACGAAGACGATGATGAGCCGCCGCAGGTGGGGCCTGAGCAACCGAACGTATTGACCCAGATACCTCCGCCCGGCACCGAAATCCGGGACGGCCTCGCCGGGGCGCCCGGCGACGACGTGCTCGCGCCGCCAGAGATTCTCGCGAAGACCGCGGTACCGCTGTTTGGATGAGTGGAGTGGCGCCATGTACGGATGATTCTAACGCTTGCTGAGCTTCGTCAACACGGTGTCGAGCCTATTGCGAACCATGACGCTGTCGGGATCCAGCTCCAGCGTCTTGCGGTACTGCTCGGCGGCCCCCTCGAAATCGCCACCTGCCTCCCACGCCGCCCCGAGTGCAAACTGCGTACCGGGATCTCTCGGGTCGATTTCGATCGACGTCAGGAGGGCGGCGACCGCTTCATCGAACCTCCCCACCCCCGTTAGCGCCCGCCCGAGGTTGCCGTGGGCCTGTGCGAAGGTCGGTTTCAACCGCGCCGCGGCGGAGAACTGCTCGATCGCCTCCTCGTGCCTGCCCAGGCGGACCAGCAGGACCCCGTAGTTGTTGTGAGCCGTGTGCGATCCCGAGCGGTGGCGAAACGCCACCTCGTAGTGCTCCAAAGCCTCCTCCATACGCCCCTGCTGCGTGAGCGCACCCGCCAGGTTGGCGTGAGCGTCCGGCGAATCCGGATCGATCTCGAGCGACTGCTCGAAACGACTGATAGCATCATCAACACGTCCTTGATGGTACAGAAAGTATCCGAGGTTCCAGTAGAGTGACGGCGCCTCTGGGGCCAGCGCGATCATGTGCTCGTACAGCGTCTCGCCGT
>CBDUZY010000527.1:0-2802 GCA_965371825.1 uncultured bacterium | reverse complement strand
CTCCGTCGGCGCAGTCTGACGGATCAGACGGTTCTTTGCCCCCACTGACGGGCGGGATTATACTTCATCGTGATCGTTCGTGGCGAGGCGCGTCGGGAACGCCCCGACGCCGCCGTATTTCCTGGTAAACGTGGCCATTCCCATGACAAGCGAATCTCGGATTCGCGTTCTTCCCGATCTACTGGTCAATAAGATCGCCGCCGGCGAGGTCGTCGAACGACCCGCCAGCGTGATCAAAGAGCTGGTCGAGAACGCCGTAGACGCCGGGGCAACGCGGATTTCGGTTACCGTCGAGGACGGCGGTCGACAGCTCATGCGCATCACGGACGACGGGTGCGGGATGTCGGCGGGCGATCTGAACCTGTCTGTGACACCGCACGCCACGAGCAAGGTGGTGGATGAAGACGACCTCTACTCCATCCACACCATGGGCTTCCGTGGAGAAGCGCTGGCGAGCATCGCGGCGGTCTCCAAGCTGCGCATCGTCTCCCGCCTGCACGAGGCCATCGAGGGGCACGAAGTACGGATGGCCGGCGAGCGGTTCGAGGCGTCGCAGGCGGCCGGGTGTCCCCCGGGAACTACAGTAGAGGTGCGCGACCTGTTCTTCAACGTCCCCGCCCGTCGAAAGTTCCTGCGGACGCCGACCACGGAGATGGGGCACATCAACGAGCAGTTCGCCCGCATCGCTCTCGCCTTCCCTGACGTCGCCTTCGAGCTAAGCAACGGCCGGCGAGTTACGCAAAACCTTCCGGCGTGCGACAACCGGCTCGAACGGATCGCCAAGTTCTACGGTCCCGAACTAGCGTCCGCCCTGATGCACATCGAGCGGAACGAGCGCGGCGTCGAACTCGACATCTATGCAGCTCCACCGGCGCAGGCGCGAGCGACGACCCAGTGGCAGTATGTGTACGTCAACGGACGATACGTTCGAGACCGCTTCATTCAGCACGCCGTGAAGGAGGCCTACCGCGGCCTGATGGAGCCCAACCGCCACGGCGTGGTCTACCTGTTCGTCGCCCTGGACCCTCGGCTGGTCGATGTCAACGTGCATCCGACAAAGATCGAAGTTCGTTGGGCCGACTCCAACCTGATCCACTCCCAGGTGCTAAGCGCCCTGAGGGAGACTTTTCAGCGGAGCGACCTGACGCCGGCACTGCGGATGGATCGGGCGCGCGAACCGGTCGACCGTGCCGAGCAGGATCGCATTCGTCAAGAAGTGGCTGCATCGTTCAAGTCGGCCGCTCCAATCCAACGGGATGACCGACCCGGGTCAGCCGACACGCCGCGAGCCCCGTCACACGGGATGACCCACCCGCCCCACTTCGCCGAGCCGGACTCGTTTGGCGAGGCGAGAACGGGTGATCGGCGCTCGCCGTCGGACGTGGATCCCGCGCAGATGTGGAGATCGCTGTACGGATCTGGGGATAAGGGCGAGGCAACCGTTCCGGAGTCGCCACTACAAGTCGACGCTGGGCGGCGGATGGGCTCATTGGGCGCGGAGGTGTCAGACGTACAGCCCGTTGACCGGGGGTCGCCCCGTGCCGTCCAGATGCACAACCTCTACCTGGTCGCGGAGACGGACGAAGGCATAATCATCGTCGACCAGCACGCCCTACACGAGCGGGTGATGTACGAGCAGCTTCGCGCTCGGATAACAGCCGGACCGCTGGAGTCGCAGCGTCTGCTCCTACCCGAGACGGTACGCGTGACACCCCAACAGGCTGCGCTTGTAGAGAGCCATGCGGAACTTCTAAGCCGCATCGGCATTGAGTTGACCCCTTTCGGTACCGATGCGATTGCCGTGCACGCGTTCCCCGCTCTCATGAAGGACACCGACGTTCTCTCCTTCATGCGAGATCTCCTGGACCGATTGGCCCAGCTTCCGGCCGACGGGGGCGCCGGATCAACGCCCGACGGCGCGTCAAGCACCGAGGGGATCATACACGAGATCCTCGACATGATGGCGTGCAAGGCAGCGGTCAAAGCCGGTGATCCGCTCACGCCGGAGGAGATCGACGCGTTAATGAGACAACGTCACCTGATCGAGAAGTCCAGCAGTTGCCCGCACGGCAGGCCGACTATGCTCCGACTCACCAAGGCCGACCTCAACCGGCAGTTCAAGCGAACCTGACGCCGCCGCGTGCGATTGCGGACCGGATGGCCGCCGCGGCACGACTCAGGGGTGCGGAACGAAGGCGGTGCGAGGCTGCCTCTGTCGAGCAACGGGTTTGACAAAGGAAACGCGGGCGAGGTGATGTCACCTGTCGGACGAATACGGCCGCACATTTGACGTCGGGCCGCCGAGACGCAATTGTTGTCGGCGAACGAGTTGACGCCATACGCAACTAAGCTCAACCACGGGAGCAGGCGATGCCCAAGGGACGACACGGACCGCGCAAGAAACAGCCACACACTGACCGAGGAACTAGTCCCGGTGAGTGGCGCGGGCGAATGCGTCTTTGGATCGACATAGGCGGACACAACGCCCTAGGTCCCGGCAAGGTGCGGCTGCTCGAGGCCATTGGAGACACGAAGTCACTCGTAACCGCCGCGTCGCGGCTGCGCATGAGCTATCGGCAGGCGTGGAAGCACCTGCGGTTGATCGAGGAGCACACCGGTCTGACGGTCGTCGAACCGCAGCGTGGCGGACGCGGGGGAGGCGGAACGGATCTCACGCCCGAGGGCAAGGCCCTGTTGGCGACGTTTCACGAGTTTCGCCGCGAGGTGGAGGAACACCTGCAGTCAACGTGCAAACGCCGCTTCGCCAAGTGGTCCCCGAAGTCGCGGGCGAGTCCGAAGCCG
>CBDUZY010000526.1:0-2804 GCA_965371825.1 uncultured bacterium | reverse complement strand
GAGTGGAAGTACCCGGTGACAGCCGAGGTCATGCACATGCGAGCGTTGGCCTCGATCGAGTTGCTGCCGACCACCCCTATCATCAGCAAGATCTCGATCCAGTGGGCCTCCATGGTGAGCTGTCCGGACCCGTTGAGCCCAATGCTATTGCTACCCTTGGCCTTGATGATCTCCGCGATCTTCTCCGCAACGAGGGCCTCGGCGTCTTCGTAGGACATCTCCTCGAACACGTCCTCGTCGAACCGTCCTTTTGTCGGGGATTCAATGCCGCGCAGGGGATCGCTCATTTCCTTGCGGACCAGCACCCTGGTGAGGCGATCCACGTAGATGGGTTCGTGGGCGTTGAGTCCCTTGATACACTGAATCCCGCGGTTGGTCGGATGTTTCTTGTCAGGAACCATGCCGACCACCTTGCCGTCCTGAACCTTGATGAGCGTGCCGCATCCGACGCCGCAGTATGGACAGGCCGACTGCAGTAGCTGCACTCCGCCTGGAGGTTTGCCAGGAGCGGCGTTGGCGGCTTCGATGAACTCGTCGGGCATGAGCGCGGTCGCCGCGCAGGCCACACCCGTGCCCGCAGCCATGTGCATGAACTCGCGACGATCGAAATGAACGGGTCTCCGCTGGCGTGGCATCGATTAGTCTCCTTTGAATCCGTGGGTGAGAGCTGCGGCTACGGGACGGTGCGGTGCCTCACCAGTTCGCACTTGTCCGTGGTCAGGGCGCTTGGGCGAATCGGTTCCCTGTTGAACCTCCTCACCGGAAACGCGTGAATCCATGGTCTTGATTTCAGCCGGGATGGTGATCGGCAGGCCCGGTTGCGGCGACCAACGTCGTATGTAGGCGACGATATCGTCGACATCCTGCGACGTGAGATCCACCAACCCCTGAGTTCCATGCCCGAAGGATCGCATGGCCGTTCCGGTGCGCCCGCGGACTATCGTGGCCTGAAGGAATCCATCCGTCGCGGCGCTCAGGAAGCCTTCGTTGTTCAGGTCGGGAGCCCAGGCCGAGAGTCGGCCCGGCTCGTCCATCTCGCCCTTGCCGTCTATCCCGTGGCAACCGGCGCAGTTCGACTCGTAAAGCAGTCGACCTCGCTCCAGGTCCCAAGGAACGACGAATCTGTGCGTGACGCCGGTCTGCGGCGGCTCGAACTCCCACAAGCGGAGCAACGCGACGAGGTCATTCAGCTGATCACTGCTGAGTGACAGGATGGACTGGGCGCTCTTCTTGACCGGACGCATTTCCGTTCCGTCCCGACCGAGCGCCATGGTCGCCATCAGATACCCGTCCGAGGCGACGCGTAGGAATCCGGAGTTGGCAAGAGCTGGACCGCTCGACCCTTCCCCGTAATCTCCGTGACAAGCGGCGCAACTGACGCCATACCACAGTCGCCCGAGTTCCGGGCGCCCGCTGGGTCGCTTGGCAACGGAAACACGCTCTTCGCCGGAAAGGCGTTCCAATGAGCGCAGGTACACGACGATGTCGTCAATCTGCCTTTCGCGCAAGTCGACCGTGCCCTGCTCGCCCTTGAGGAACCCGCGCATCGGCGTGCCGGTCTTCCCGTGCGAGACCCACTCGTGCAGCATCGCGTCGCTCGCCGACGCGAGGAACAGCGGGTTGTTCAGTTGCGGCCCGACGCCACCTTCGGCGTCATCCCCGTGACAGCCGACGCAGGTTCCGGCGTAGAGGAAGCCCCCCGTGTCCCAATCGCCGGTGATCATGTCATCAGAGAGTTCGCGGCTCGGCTCGACCTGCCAGGTTCGCACGAACATGATGAGCGAGGCCACGTCGGCACTCGACAAGTGATGCCACGCGGGCATTCCGGTTCCCGGTCGTCCGTGCGCAATAGCCTCGTAGAGGTAGTCATCGCCGACTATCGTAAGGAATTCCTGAGTCGAGAGCGACGGCCCCAGATCGCCCTCGCCGTCTGAACCGTGACAGGTAACACAGTTCGCTTTGTATCACCCTTCGCCGCTAGCAGCGGAGGCGGCGGATTCGCTGTCCCCACTCCCGGCGTCCGCGATGAACTCGCGGACATCATTGCCGTTGTTGCGCGGCGGGTGCCAGCTACGCATGAAGGCAATCACGTCGCTGATTCGCTGCGAATCGAATTGTCGCCAGCCGGGCATCGCGGTGTTTGGCCTGCCGGCGCTTATCGTCTCGGCAAGGAATCTGTCGGAAGCGATGCCCAGGAACGTCGGCGAGTTCAACCGTACACCGATATCGCCCTCGCCGTTTCGACCATGGCAGGCGGCGCAGTTCTGCGAATAAATGGATCGCCCGGCGCGGACGTCGCCGCGTGACGCCGCTACGGCACCCAGATCGGGACCGGGCGGCTCCCACGAGCGCATGTAATCCACGATGGCGTCTATCTCCTCGGAGCGCAGCCCCCCCTCGTCGGTGCGGGCCCATCCGATCATGTTGGTGCCCGACCGCCCATTGGCCACGATCGAGCGCATGTAGTCGTCACTGGCGACAGCCAGCGTATCCGGATGGTTGATCGAAGGGACCATCAGCTCGACCGGCGCGTCCACGGCGCGTACTGCGTCCGCCTCTCGCACCGTGCTACCCTTACCGTCACGTCCGTGGCAAGCGCTGCAAAACAAGCCGTAAAGCTGCTCACCGGTCGCGAGTTCTCCGTAGTGGCGCGGGGGAACGGGAGTGTACTCAGCCGGCATGTTCTTACGTCGCAGGCTCAGCAGGTAGGTGGTCAGATCGCCGGCCAGTTCGTCGGTGAAGTGCAGATTCGGCATAAGCGTCTCGGGCGAGACCCGGGCGGGATCCTTTAGATGCTCGAAGAG
>CBDUZY010000525.1:0-2807 GCA_965371825.1 uncultured bacterium | reverse complement strand
ACGCCCACGCCCATCGGCACCACGCACAGGTCGAGAATCACATTCATCAGGGCAACCTCCTTTCGACGAATATCATTGTAGCGTCTTCGGTTCCGCCCGCCTCCCGAGGGGCTGTCGTGAGCCCGCCGGCGAAAGTCTGGGTGGGCAAAGGGGCGACGATCACCCTATTCCAACGAATCCAACCGTTGACGGCCGTGGCGACGGATGGTTGAATGTGCCCTCAAGGGCCTGTAGCTCAGCGGTTAGAGCAGGCGACTCATAATCGCTTGGTCGGGGGTTCGAATCCCTCCAGGCCCATCGGCGCTGTCGGTGTCCCGTGAGACTTACGCGGCGCGGAGACACTTTCATGGCGCAACTCACTTTTCACGGTGCGGCCCGGCAGGTGACCGGGTCCATGCACCTTCTCGAAGCCAACGGCAAGCTCATCGTCTTGGATTGCGGCCTGTTCCAAGGACGCCGTGCGGAGGCGCGGGAGTCGAACCGTCGTGCCCCGTGCGATCCGACAAAGATTCATGCGGTGATAATCTCGCACGCTCACATCGACCATACGGGTCGATTGCCGTTGCTGGTACGTGACGGTTTCTCCGGTGTGATACACGCCACCCACGCCACGCGAGACCTGTGTGCGATCATGCTGGCTGACTCCGCCCACATCCAGGAGGAGGACGCCAGGTATCTGAACAAGAAGCGGCGCAAGAAACATGAGCCCGACGTCGAGCCACTGTACGACTCCTCCGATGCGGTGCAGGCCGTCAATCAGATTCAGTCTTCTCCCTATAAGCGGTGGTTCAAGGTCGCCTCGGGAATCCACGCCCGGTTCTTCGAAGCGGGTCACATGCTCGGGTCAGCCGGTATCGAGGTCGAGATCACGGCCGCGAACGGTCGCAAGAAGATCCTCGTGTATACCGGCGACGTTGGGCGACCCGGCGTACCGATCCTGCGAGATCCGGTTCCACTTCCGGAGTGTGACTACCTGATCTGCGAATCGACATACGGCGGCCGGAACACGGATCCGATTACCGATATGAAACCGAAGCTCGCCGAGGTCGTCCGCCGAACGGTCGCCAGAAACGGACGTGTCATCATTCCGTCATTCTCCGTCGGAAGAACACAGACAATCGTTTACTACCTCCGGCAACTCTTTGTCAGCGGTGAACTCCAACGCCTGCCCGTCTACGTAGATAGCCCGCTCGCCGTCAACGCAACGGAGGTCTTCCGCCTTCATCCGGAGTGCTACGATCGTGACGCCCGAGAGTTCAGGTCCGGCGCGGGCAGCCTCCTGGACGGTCCGTCCTTTCGTTTCGTCCACAGCACGGAGGAATCGAAGCGAGTCACGCGCCGTCGTTCGCCGTGCATCGTCATCTCCGCCAGTGGAATGTGCGAGGCGGGCCGCGTCCTCCACCATCTGCGCCACTCGGTCCGGCAGAAGAGGAACACGATCCTTATCGTCGGATTTCAGGCCATGCACACTCTCGGACGGCGCATAGTCGAACGCAGCGAGTACATCAGGATCTTCCGCGAACGGTTGAAGCTAAACGCCGAGGTCGTGGTGATGAACGGGTTCAGCTCCCACGCCGACGCCCGCGAGCTGCTCAGCCACACCGATCCACTGGCCGGTCGGTGCCGCAAGGTGTTCCTCGTCCATGGCGAGCCCGACCAGTCGTCGGCGCTTGCCGCCAGGATGCGCGACCACGGACACCGAGAGGTTGTCATGCCCGACGTGGGCGACCGCTTCGCACTCGACTAAGCACGCTACAAACCTCGCGCTCGTGTCCGTCGCAGGCTTCAGCCTGGGCCCTACTACGACCCATGATGGGACGCACGAACGCCTCTCGGCCGGAGGGGGCCGCTCCTGGGAATCTGGAGATAGAAGTAAGGGTCGTGCTTGTTCCAGCCCGGCTGTCGGCACGTGGAGAGAGCGGGTTCGCATCATCAACTGTACCTGATCTAATCTACTGGTACTAATGATGTTACGAATTTAGGGATTCTCCACGACGGCCCTGGATTTGCCTTGACATCCAAGCCCTGCAGCGATAAAAACGAGCACCTTCAATGGTACCTCGCTGAAGGAAACGAGGCCGTGTTAGGGCGTGCCCACCGGCCTCTTGGAGAATCGGCTTTCTTAGCCGTGGCGGACTTCCGGGATCGCAGCCTAGCTCCGATCCCGGAAGTTTTTTTGACACCTATTACGCTCACAAATCACAACCCGCGTGGCCTCGATGAATCCCGAGCGTGAGGCACGCCAAGCAACACTCGTTCGCACGATCGCGATCCAGGTTCCAGGCGACGGCCGGTTCCAGGGAGCGCCGGTATGTCGCTCGCTCGTTCGTCAACCACCGCCGGCTAAGTGCCGATAATCTTCGGCTGGTGCATGGACGCTTGATGGGAGACGTGTGCGCGCATGATTATCGCCCCTTCGGCAAAGACCTTGGCGACCTTCGCGTCGGTACGTCCCGCGCACCGCCGCGAAACTTCAAACCGTAAGACGCTCGGAACTCTCGTCTGGGTCGCCCTCCTGCTCTTCGCCGGAGAGGTCGGTCTTCGCGTCCGGGCGTGGCAGAGGCACGGGTCAAACGCACCGGTGGCGGATATTTATGAACCCGACGCCCTCCTCGGCAGGCGACTCCGTCCGGGAACAACGCTGAGCGGCACCACGCGGCGACTCTCGATCAACCGTTGGGGATTCCGCGGCCCGGACATACCTCGGGCCAAGCCCCCGGGAACAATCCGCATAGCAGCCATCGGTGACTCGACTACGTTCGGAATGGAAGCCACCGACGACGCCTCGGTCTGGGTCCAACGCGCGA
>CBDUZY010000524.1:0-2811 GCA_965371825.1 uncultured bacterium | reverse complement strand
TGGAGGGGCGGACGCTCGCTATCGGGGCATTCAGAACCAAGCTCGACGACAACTTCCAGATCGTCGCCACGGACCCCAAGGAAAGAAAGAAGATCGAGCGGGGGATGAAGGACGTCGAGGATCGTATCGAGGCGGACATGGATCCGTACAAAGCCGCCTGCCAGATGGATACGGACGAGATCGTCGCGGTGCACGAGCTTCGTGATTATCTGGTGACACTGGTCGAAATGTGCTATCAGAGCTTGGGATATCGTCGCGTGAAAAACCCGCGTATCTGGTCGATGCACGACCTCGAGACGCTGCTGGATCAGTCGGGAACGTAGAGCACCGGCGCTCGCCCTCGCCATCGGCGAGTGCGGCTAGGGTCGCTGGAAGGTTGAAATGGCTGAGAGAACGCTCATCGCCAGGATCCGACCGGACGAGGAGGATCCCGAGATGATCCTCGTTACGTCACCAGTCGTTGGAATCGCGGACGGAGCGCCGTCGGTCGGCGCCTTCCTCAACCCGTCCGACCGCATCATCACGCTGAAGATCCTGAACCGACGTTTCGTTCTTCGACTGCCGCGAAACGTACACGGGCGGGTGATCGAGACCTTCATTCCCAACGGATACACGCCCGTCGAGTATGGCGGGCAGATCGCACGCCTCGATCCGCGGGCCTTGGAAGCGACGGGGGAGGATGCCCAGCGCCTTGACCACGGCACCGGCGCCGACGCCGAGGACACCGAGTCGATCACGGTGTCGGCCCCTTCCGACGGCATCTTCTACCGCAGGCCCTCACCCGACTCACCTCCATACGTGGATGTCGGCACGGAGGTAACGACCGGGAGCATTCTGGGCCTCGTGGAAATCATGAAGTGCTTCCATCAAATCACGTACGGCGGGCTCGATTTTCCGGAGAGGGGCGAGGTGACCAAGATACTCGCCGACGAGGCGTCCGAAGTGCGCTTCGGGCAGACGCTCTTCAAGATCAAACCGGTCTAACTACTGGAGAAAGCGCTGCGGGTCATGTTCAGTTTGGTGGCAAGGGAGCGGCGGCTTCCAACTCACCTGCTGAAGTCGGGTGAGGGAACTTCATCGGTGTGCAGATCTCTACCGCAAATGCCGCAGTAGTTCCACTCCGGAGTGTACGTGCGCCGGCAATAGTTGCACCGCTTGACCTCCGGGTTGACGCCGACGATCGGCTCCGGCCCCCAGGTGAACTGAATGCCGAAGAAGTCAGCCGCCTCATCGACATGCTTGACCACGCCGCGGTACATTACCTTCTGATCGGATTGGATGACGAAGATGACCCTGACGTCGTCGTCCGCGCGGAGCCCGGTGGTAGGTCCGGTGATACCCGCTCCGCTATCCGAGATGTCCTTGACGACACCCTCGAGGACCATGCCATCGGAGGTCTCGGTGAAGCTGCTGACGCCCGGGCCGATCATCTCGTCTCTGGGCGAAGCGCGTTGCTCGGTCATGATGCTCGTGCCTCTTGGTGCACACCTCGGTTCCGCGAGCGAGGGTCCGCGCGGAAAGGTGTCGCACGCCGCCAAGCGACCGGAAAGCGCATTTTCGGCGCCCTCCGCGTGCCCATTTGCTCTTGCTGTGTCTAATCGACGCCGCCCCCGGCGGGCTTGAACATCACGCCCCGGAAGACGCGTGGCACGGGCGGAAACGGCGGCGTGGAGCTATCCCCTGGCCCGGTGTATAATCCCGCCGGACTGGCGAGAGAGTTCTGGAGGACGATTTATGACCGGCGAGACGTCCGATATTCAACACGCGGCTTTGTGGCTCATCGGTCCGGATATGCCGGGCTTGCTCAGGCTGGGCGCGGAGTACGTCGCGGCTCGCGACGGGAACATCGACAAGGACATCGCGGACAGATTCGGGGAGAAGGCCGTCGTCTTCATGAGCATCACCGCGACGCCGGACGGAATCTCTCAAATGGAGCGCGACATCGAGCGACTGAAGGCGGAGAGCCGTTGCGGCGTCGTGTTCCAGCCGATGAAAGAGCCCACCGTTCCCGAAGGGTTCCAGGAGGAACTCCACGGGTTCGACATCGTGACCGACGACAACCGCGGGCTCGTGGCGGAGTTGGCCCAGCTCCTGGACAGCTTCGGCATGTTGCTCGTCGGACACACCGGCGAACGGCGAGTGGTTCCGGGCCTCACGCCCTTGGTCCAGGCCGGTCAGAAGTGTGTGGTGACGTTGCCGTGCGAGTTCGACCACGCCGCTTTCACAAAGAGCCTGGAAGAACTCGTTAAGCGGAACAACGGAATCGTCCAGTTGCCGCTAAGACCCGTGCCCGGACTGTTGTGGTGGTGGTGATCGGCGGCTCGGGCGGCAGGCTGACGCGGCGGCTGAGACGCCCGTTCTCTCGCTCGAGCGCCTTGAGCCGCTTCGCCTGGTTGGTCTTCATGCCTCCGTACTCTCGGCGCCACCGATAGTACGTAAACCCCGTCACCCCGATCCGCTTGCACGCCTGGGCCACCTGACTCGTTAGGGACTGCACCGAATCGCGAAGAGACAAGCAGGCGGTACACCGTCGGAAAAGTTTGTCATAATTCACGGCCACCATCCCACCGAGCGGCCGAATGACGGGCTACGTTTCAGAGTCCACTCCCCACCGTTCTCCCGACTTCGGGACCGAGCCGCCGCAGGTCGTCCCCTGGCAAGGATCAACGAATCGGAGGCGGAGTGAATCGAATTCCGTCTCCCGTTGTTCCGCGAGTACTGCGATGGCAGGAACGTACCTCACATACTTCGGTACGTTCTGCGGGCACAAAGAGTGTCAGCCAGACCACTTGACCGTTCGAGCCGTTTGTA
>CBDUZY010000523.1:0-2813 GCA_965371825.1 uncultured bacterium | reverse complement strand
CACCAATCGATGAACCCCGTTCCGACAAGGAAAACACCAAGCCAGACACCAAGCTTTCTGGAGTGCAGCCGTGCTATTCACACGGACATTCTGCACTTTCATGCGCGAGTTCTCGTCATTTTGGCCCGATCGAGGAGGGCCAGTCTGGTGGTCAAAGTCGGCGCTCGTCCCTAACCACCACATCCTCAACCACCACAGCCCGATGTCATGACGAGGTTGTCGAGCCCGGGCGAGACTTGCCCCTACCACGGGCGACGCCGCTCATGAGTCCAAGAGAGTCGAGAAGCAGCAGTGGCCAGCTGATGACTCCGAGGGCGCCGCACATACCGTATGATGTGCGGTTGCCCCAGAGTTCGAGGACGAAGAAGTCGCCCCGCCGGACAGACTCGAGCTGACCGGGAACCGAATCGATGTCGGGCACCGTGCTCGTGGGACTTGGTGCCGCAAGGAGCACAGGACGAAGCACGACGTCGGCGGAGTCGGAATCCGCACGGACCTGTCCGTCGATCGCCGCACTCGCCGCGCATGCAAGCGACAATTTCAGGCCATGTTTCCTTCGCATCTCTTGCTGCTGACAGGTCTGCCCACACGACGCGGACCATCCTCATCCTGCCGGCGCCCTGAAGGCCAACCGCAGACGCCGCTGGAATTCCTCGACCATGCCGAAACTGACGGCGTGCGGTCCTGACGGATGGAACGTTTCGCCAAGCTGATGCAAGGTGACGGGGACAGAAGCCCGAGGTTCGGTCGTGACGCGGGTTAGTCCGCTACCGGATCGCCGGGCGTGCTGTTCTTTTCGAGCCAGGCAAGCATTTCGCGAACGCTTCCGGTGGCTAATGCAATCGAGGTGTCGGCTGCTCCGTAATACAGGTACATGGTGTCGCCGTCATCACCGATCGTGTAGCCGCATGGAAAAATGACGTCCCCGACGTCGCCGGTGCGTTCGTATTCCACCTCCGGGCCCATGATCCATTTCGTGCAACGTCGTATACAACGCGACGGGTCTTCGAGGTCCAACAACGCCAGTCCCAGGCGGTAGATGCATCCTGCGGGCGTGATTCTCACGCCGTGGTACACCATCAACCAGCCTTCCGGTGTTTCGATAAGCGGGGGTGATAGGCCAATCCTGTTGGCGTCCCACCAGGCGCCGTGCCGGGCGTGGAGGATGATCTTATGGTCGCCCCAGTGGCGAAGATCGGGCGAGTAGGATATCCAGATGTGGGCTCGCTGATGCGCGGGATGGGGGCGGTGGATCACGGCCCAGCGTCCGTCGATGCGCCTGGGAAGCAGGGCGGCGTCCTTATCCTCGGGCGGGAAGAGGATGCCCTTTCGGTCGAACGTTTTGAAGTCCTTCGTCAGGGCCAAGGACATGCCGGGTCCGCGCTGGGAGTAACAGGTGTAGGTGATGGCGAACACGTCCAGTTCGTCGACCCAAACGACGCGGGCGTCTTCAATACCCCAGAGCTCTTCGGGGTGGTGTTCCGGATCGGGCCTGAGCGTCGGCTGGGGATCGATTTTCCAACCCGTGACGCCGTCCTTGGAGCGTGCGGCGCAGAGGTGCGACAACCCGGAGCACTCTTCGACGCGCACGAGGAGCAGGGTCTCGCCAGAGGGCAGTCGCACCGCGCCGGTGTTGAACACGGTATTCACGAAATAGGGCCAGTCGTACGCCGTGAGCAGCGGGTTCTTCTTATGACGTTTCAGCAGTCTACGTCTGGGATCCTCGCGGGCCGGTGGCATTAGGCACGTTCTCCATGGTTGCATGCGGGTCGTACGTCGTACCTGCCGTATCGGCCTATTGGGAGAGAATTCTGGACGGAAAGAATACACAGCCGCCTAGCCGACCTCTGGGGCGTCGCCCGTCTGCATCTCGTGCATGATGGCCAGGGAAAGCAGCCAACTCAGCAACGATTCGGCGCCTTGGTTGTGGTTGACGCCGGTGCGTTTCAACCCGTCAAAGCACCCTCGCGTCTTGAAGTCTACCATGGAGACGCCGACGTCGTTCTTGCCGAGATACCACTCGAAACAGCGTCGCATTTCGTCAAGCCAGTAGCGATCGCCAGAGGCGCGGAAAGCCGCCTTACACGCTCCGATCAGTGCGGCTGCTTCGAGCGGTTGCTGGTCGAACGCAGCCCGCGGTTCGCCGCGCACCAGCCAGCCGGCGCTGCCGATGATCGAAAGGTGTCCTTGCGGTGCCGTTTGGATCTCGAGCAACCAGCGAAGTGTGCGGAGCCCGCGATCGACGAGGTCCGCCCGGTCGAGTTGGTGGCCGGCGATGATGAGGGCCTGCGGGATGCGGCCGTTGTCGTACGTCACAACGTTTTCGAACCAAGGCCAATCTTCGGCTTCGTGCGCGTCGAAGGCGGCGTTGAGGCGGTCGGCCAGGGCGATCTTGACGTTGCGCACCGCGTGGTCGTCCGGAATGGCACGCCGGTAATAGTACAGCCCGAGAATACTCAGCGACCAGGACCGCGGATAACGCAACGTTTCGATCATGGGGATCGCACTGCGAAACAGGTCGGTGGCAAGTTGGCGGGCGGAGTCATTGGGTGCATGGGAAATGAGATAGCCCAGGGCCCACACGACGCGTCCCTGGCAATCATCGTTTTCATCCTTATCCATCCACCTACGGTCGTAGGACATCATGTTCCGGAAGCGATTCGTTTCCGGGACAAAGGCGTAGTGCAGGAATCCGAGGTAGCGATCCATGTGAGGCAGCCAGCGATCATCCTGGAAGAGGGACCATGCCATCGACGCGACGATGAGCGCCCGCGCGTTGTCGTCCGAGCAGTAACCGTGGTGCCGGTTGGGCG
>CBDUZY010000522.1:0-2821 GCA_965371825.1 uncultured bacterium | reverse complement strand
CGTGGTACGGAGCGTCCGACGGGCGTTCACTGGCGGTCGGCCGCGGTGATCGGCTGCCTGATGCTGGGCGGCGGCGGAGGTGCGGTGCACTGGGCGGAGCAGTTCGTGCCATCGAGTGTCACCGTGCTGCTGATTACCACGGTTCCCGTTTGGATGGTCCTGCTGCACTGGTTTCAGCGGGATGGGAAGGCGCCGACTGTAGCAGAGATTGGCGGTGTGGTTCTCGGGTTCGGCGGGGTATTGTTGCTCGTGGGTGCGGGTGACCTTGGCGGCGGGCAACCCGTCGACCGGCTTGCTGCGGTGGTCTTGGTGTTGGCTTCGCTGTCCTGGGCATTCGGGTCCGTCTACTCGAGTCGTCTCAAGCTGCCGGATTCGCCGCTGCTTGCTCCTTCGATGGAGATGCTCTGTGGCGGCGCTCTGCTGCTGGCGTTGGGCCTGGCGCGCGGCGAGGCGACGAGCATCGAGATCGGGGCCGTAACGGGTAAGTCGATCTTGGCGTTTGTCTATCTGGTTGTCCTAGGATCGATCGTCGGTTTTACCGCGTATGTTTGGCTGCTTCGGGTGAGCACGCCGGCTCGCGTGTCGACCTATGCATTCGCGAATCCGGTGGTGGCGGTGCTCTTGGGGTGTACGCTGGGAGGCGAGCCTTTCACCTCGCGGTTTCTGCTTTCGGCGCTGATTATCATCCTGGCTGTGGTGCTCATCACGACGGGGCGCAGACGTGAGGGGCGGGATGTCGACTCCGTGACCCGCGCCGCCGAGGCGGTAAGGCGCGACGTCGAACCTCGCGCGCCGGTGCCCGCTCCGGCTTTAGCGGGTAGGACGAGGGACGAGGAACCGGGGTGCGTCGCGGCTTGCGAGTGACCGTTGCTCCGATGGAGAGGCCATGTCGAAAGAGCACTCCGTGACACGTACGCCGCGGACGACGGTTCGACGCGCAGCCCACTGGCGCCTATTCCTCGGAAAGCCACGGCATTAGCGAGCGGACCGTCTTGCCGGCGCGTTCGTAGGGCGTGTCGACGTCGGCGTCGTGGAGGCGTTTGAACTCGGCGCCGCCGGCGCGGTGCTCGGCGATCCACTCCTTCGCGAACTCGCCGCTTCGCACCTCTTCGAGGATACGTTTCATCTCCCGGCGGACGGCGCCAGTGATCAACCGTGAACCTCGGGTGAGATCGCCGTACTCGGCGGTGTTGGAGATGGCGTCGCGCATCCCGCCAAGGCCTCGAGCGTACAGCAGATCGACGACCTGCTTGAGCTCGTGTACGCATTCGAGGTAGGCGAACTCCGGCTCGTAGCCTGCTTCGACGAGCGTCTCGAAGGCGGCTTTGGTGAGGGCGGAGACTCCGCCGCAGAGAACGACCTGCTCACCGAAGAGATCGGTCTCGGTCTCGCACGCGAAGGTCGTCTCGACGACGCCCGCCCGGGTGCAGCCGATCGCGGCCGCCCAGGCGAGTGCGGTTCGCTTGGCTGATCCGCTCGCGTCCCGGTGGATCGCCAGAAGAGCGGGCAGCCCCTTGCCCTCGAGGTAGATAGAGCGCACCAACGTGCCGGGACCCTTGGGTGCGATCATGACCACATCCACATCGGAAGGCGGCTCGATGAAGCCGAATCGGATGTTGAACCCGTGGACGAAACCGAGCGTCTTCCCGGGCGTCATCGCCTCGGCGATCTTGTCAGCGTAGATTTGCGAGGCCGACTCGTCGGGTAGGGTCAGCACAATAAGGTCGGCCGTTGACGCAGCCTCATCGACTGAGATCGGGTGGAAACCATCGTCGGTCGCCAGATCCGCGCTTTTGCCGGGTCGCTGACCGACGACCACATCGAGCCCGGAGTCACGCATGTTCAGGGCATGGGCATGTCCTTGGCTTCCGTAACCGATGACAGCCACGCGGCGGTCTCGCAGATCGTCCAGATTCGCGTCGGCTTCTCGGTAGATCGTCAGCGTCACCGTTGGATCCTCCACGACTGCCACTGTGGCGTGCCTGCCGGCGGTCACGGTTTGTCTTCGCCGCCGGTCTCGCATGAACCCGCATAAGGGCGTGGCGTTGCCCTTGGCCGTCTGATGATCATAATAGCTCGTTTCCGTGTTCGCTAGATCGTTTGGGCGAGAAGCGTTGGCTATGGCATCGAAAGAGCACAAGTTTCACGACGAGCTGGTTGCGGCCCTGGAGGGCGCGGACGAGTCCGCCCTAACCGCGGTGCTGTCGACGGCCCGGGCGGCTGATCTCGCCGAGTCTTTCGACGTGCTCGACGATGACGAGCGCTCGCGCATCTTGTTTGCCCTCCCCTCGCGTACGGCTGCTGAAGTGGTGACGCTGCTCGACGAAGCCGTCCGCGGGGACGTAGTCGACGACCTCGACACGGAATCGCTCACCGAGCTCGTTTCCAGCCTGCCTCCGGACGACGCGGCTGACGTTCTTGGGGAGCTGAGCGAAGACGAGGTCGGCGAGATTCTCGAACACATGGTCGACGAGCAGTCCGACAAGATCGAGGAACTGCTCAGCTACGACGAGGAGACGGCCGGCGGGATTATGACGCCGGATGTCCTCGCGGTGCCGGCATCGGCCACGGTAGCCGATGCGGTTCGACGGATTCGTGAAGCCACGTCCGAAGAGGAAGATCTCCATGAGGTATACATAGTCGACTCCGACGAGAAGGTGATCGGTACCGTACCACTTCGCCGCCTGGTAATGAGCGCTTCGTCGACTCGGCTTGCCGACATAAGCGACAGTGACCCGGTCGTGGTGTCGGTTCACGACGATCAGGAAACGGTCGTGCAGATCATCCGCAAATATGATGCCATGGAGGCGGCGGTAGTAGA
>CBDUZY010000521.1:0-2823 GCA_965371825.1 uncultured bacterium | reverse complement strand
CTGAAGATCCCACCGGTGATTGTAGGACCGCTATCCGGCGATTGGCAACAGTAGACCGGGGGACAGGCTCTCCACGATCCAAACGACGAGCGGCGGGAGGAATATCCCCGGGAGCATGTTCGCCACGCGGATCTTCTTGACGTCGAGAATCATCAGTGCGGTTGCGAGGAGGACCACACCACCGACCGTCGTCATCAGGGCGACCGACACATCATCCAGCGGCGCCGCAACATGCCAGGCCAGCAGTGAAAGACTGCCCTGAAAGACCCCCACGGTAAGAACGCTCGCAAACACTCCCCACCCGAATGACGATGCCAACGCCAGCGAGCAGAACCCGTCGAGGAGGGCCTTGATGTACAGGAAGCTCGGGTCCCGGTGGGCTCCGTTCTCCAGGCAGCCGACGAGCGTCAGCGGGCCTACGCAGAAGATCACGCTCGCCGTCAGGAACCCCTCGGTGAAGCGCTGACCGTCCTGTCCGGAGAAGCGACGGTGGATCACCCTTCCGAGCGATTCGACGCCCTCGTGCAGGCGAAGGGCCGTGCCGATGATCGCCCCGACCAGCAGCGAGGCGATCATCACCATTGCCAGACGGGCTCCGTAGGTTGCGCCGTGTTCGACGAGCGGAGCGAATCGGCTGACGATGGCGTCGAAGCGAAGAACGGCCGCGTCGATGCCCAGTACGATGGTCACGAGACCGAGCGATTGCAGGACGATCGAGCGATATCGATCCGGAAGTGAACCTGAAATCGACAGGCCCACCAGGCTCCCCACAGCCACCGTGATAACGTTAACGATCGTCCCGTTGAGAATCGCCCACACGCGGTTCGCTCCATTCCGCCGAGGTTCCGTCCAAGGCACTTTCCGACTGTAGGCTTACCGAACGGACCGTAATGACCCGCCATTGGCCTTCGACCGCATTATCGCAGTGTTTAAGGATTGCCGCCAGTCGCCTCGGAAGCACCCTGACGCTCGCGGAGGCGGCCCGCAATGTGCATTATCCGATGCGTGAATGTGTGGTCTCGCAGAACCGCATCCCGCGCCGCCGCGGCTCTCGGCTCTCCGTCGACATCAGGCGAGCGGCGCAAACGCATGAGGTTGACCAGCTCCCGACTTGATCGGAAGCAATGCAAGTAAGGAGCGAGTGATGCCAAACCGGGATGGGCCTCCGCGAACGGTACGTTTCCGGCCCGGCAGGCGACGCTCGCCCCCGCGGCGAGGGCGTCAACAGCCAACTGCAGGGCCGATTCGGACGCGACAGGCAGCACGATCCAGTCGGCTGCATTGAAGATCAGATTCAGCTCTCGTCCGAGCGGGATGGGGCCGCATGATACCGTTCCCTCTGCGCCTGCCGTCGACCAGTTCGCTCCCCAAACCGCAATGCGACGCCCACTTTTAACCAGTGCCCTAACCGCGGCCCGGGCACTCGCTGCCGGTACGATCCTGGTCCGCAAGAGCTCGACGAAGCGGTCCCGGATCGGCGCCTCACGAACGGTCGTTCCGCTTTTCCGCTGGGCCCTGTCGAACAGCTCACGGGCCCTATCGTCTCGATATTTGTCCACCTCGCCGCGCACGACTTCCTGCGCGGCCTTCCACAGCGCAACGTGGCTCGGCAACGTTACGTTGACGGCTTCGGGCCGGTCATCGGGGAGGTCCATGAAGACCGCTACGTCCACGTCGATTTCGGCCGCCCGGCCATCACAAACGTCCATCGGGTAATGTGCAGTGTCGTCGGCGGCTACGTCGCATCGTTCAATCGCGCCTGTCGGGACACCGGCGGCGGCGAGATCAGCTTGCACGCCCGGCGATGCTGCCATGAACAGATCGAACGGTCCTACTTGCTCCTCGGCGATCCGACTCACTCTCACTCCGGACAAGTACCACGATGCGATCGGAAGCTGCTGGGGCAGCAGTGGCCTCGCCGTGCCGGCGTGACCGTTGACGAAAATCACTATGTCGGCACGGGCCTGCTCTATCGCCCGCATCCGCGCCGCAACATG
The DNA here is from genome assembly GCA_965371825.1 of uncultured bacterium. Taxonomy (GTDB): domain Bacteria; phylum Planctomycetota; class Phycisphaerae; order UBA1845; family UBA1845; genus JAJRUK01. The sequence continues at coordinate 826 of CBDUZY010000521.1, read as the reverse complement.
GCACCTGTCGGGCCGGTCAGGCACGCACGAAACGAATCCCCACCCGAGCTTGTCGAGTGCTCGACCGATCCGCGCCGCGTGCTCGAGTGATTCAGGTGCGAAATCGCTACTGAGCACGGCAACTCGCGGCTCAAGCGGCAAGACACGCGGAACCGAATCCTCCTCGAAGCGTCGGCGGATCGCCCGAGCGTGCGAGTCCACGGCCTTCGCCTGAACCACGAGCACGCCCTCACCGGTCGCCTCCAAGCGCCGTTGAAGGTCCGTCGTCTCCGCCGGTGTCCGCTGGGGAACGTTGAACAGGTGGACCGGCATCTCGCAACCCGGATGGGTCTGAAAGAACCTCAGCAAACCCGCTTCCAGATCCTCGCCGACGAGAAACACGAGACGCCCGTTCGCAAGTAACTCGGTGTAGTCGTGCAGGTGCACGGCCAACTTGACCTGCGCCGGGTCTCGCTCGATCACGAACACAGCCAGATGTGGGGCCAGTCGGTCGGATGCGACGAGTGGTTCGAAACCGGTCAGAATGCTCGGCAGGAGCACACTGCCGCCGTTTCGTTGAAGATTGCAGAGCATTTCCTCGGCGCTGACGCGGGGCATGGAGGACTGCCCGAACCAGTGCAAAGCCCCGTCCTTGCCGGGAATCAGGAGAGTAGCGGTTCCATCACGTCCTGTCGCCGGTTGTACACCCGGCGGGAGTTGAACAGAGTTGATTATGGCGGCGACCTCAGGCTGCCGGGCTTCGAGGGCGCTCAGGTTCCGTCGGTAATAATCCTTGACTGCCGGGGGCAAGGGCTGTCGATCCATCTGCCGGCGCATTCCGGGGGAA
>CBDUZY010000520.1:0-2824 GCA_965371825.1 uncultured bacterium | reverse complement strand
ATCCTGCACCGCCGTGTCCACTGAAGTTCCGGTTTCAACGGCCTTGTTCGGGAACGTGGATGACGACCCACAGCTCAATGTTCTGGATGTTGCCGAAGTCGTTGACCACCTTAAGGGTGTAGCCGGATCGCTCTCCAAGTCTCGCGTCCACATGCGGCCCAACGTTCCCAACGCGCTTGGCGAGAACGTGACCGTTCTGGACGTCGCAACGGTCGTCGATGCTTTGAAGGACGAGCCGTACGGCTTCGCGGGCGACTTTGGGCCGTGCACGGACGCCTGCCCGGGCGAGGAAGCCTGCCCGTAGACGGGTCGGGCAAACCGCTGCCCACAACTGAGAATCGGTCGCTTTGGGCGAGGGGGCGGGGAGATTCGCCGCCCATGCCTCTTTCTTGGCCGCAATCGGCGTTGCAGTTCCTTCACTAGCGCGGTACTATCCCGGTTATCACAACCTCCGTCGTGTTGCGGAGACCCGCCATCTCGTCAGTGACGGCTCCGCAACTTGATGTCTTTCTGACGTGAAGACAGGAGCCGGTCATGTACGCTTGCCAAGTCAAACGGACGCAATCCAAGGCACTGATTCGTGTCCTGTTGGTCGGACTCGTCATTGGATGCACTGTGGTGCGCGCAGCTCCTCCGCCGGCTGAGGCGGACTCCGGGCTTTTCAGGGTAGCATGGGAGCGGGAGGATATGTCCGCGCGGGCGGATCAGACGGTCGCTCAGAGCTGGGAAGCGTCCGTGGATCTTGACCCACTTGCGGCGGTAGCTTCCGGCCAGAAGAGGGCTTTGCGCTTCAACCTGCCTGACGGCGCGGAATTCATCGGCGTCACTGCGCGGACAAAGCAACTTGGACTCGATTACTACGTCCTCTCCGGGACGCTACAGGATGATCCGCTAAGCTCCTTTACAATGGTCGTGCGAGGCAAGATGGTCGTTGCGAACATCCGCGCCCCGGCGAGCGGCGCGTACTATCAGGTTCGTTATCTCGGTGACGGGATGCACTCCGTGCGCCTGATCGACGAGACGAAGTTCCTCCCTTGCGCTACGACGGATGAGTTCGAGCAGATCGCCCGACCGCAACAACCGGCCGCGCGCCTGCAGGATTACGCCTGCGACCCCGACGACGGCTCGGTGATCGACATGCTGGTGGTCTACACGCCCGAGGCCCGTGAAGCAGCGGGAAGTACGGCGCTAATCGAGGCGCTGATCGACCTCGCCGAGGCGGAGACCAACCAGGCGTACGCCAACAGTGGTATCAACACGACGGTACGTGTGGTTAAGAAGACGGAGGTCGACTATGTCGAGATGGGTGCGGTGGAGACCGATATAGAGCGCCTCCTCCACCCGCAGGACGGCTACCTGGACGAGGTCCACGATCTTCGCGACGCGGTGCTGGCCGACGTGGTGTCCATGCTGGTTAGCGATCTCGACGCGTGCGGCGTCGCCGCGTTGTCAGTTTCAGCCGGGAACGTGCCTCACCCGGAGCTGGCCTTCAATATCGTGAAACTGTCCTGCGCCACGGGACGCTACACGGTCGCCCATGAGCGGGGCCACAACCAGGGCTCTCTACACGACCGCGCCGCGGACTCGAGCGACTACGGCGCCTACCCCTACTCACACGGATACGTGGAGCCGTACTCATACTCTGGCACGTTTCAAACGGTGATGGCCACCGGATGTCGAGGTGATCGTGTCAACTACTTTTCGAATCCGGACCTGACCCGCGACGGGTATGCCATGGGCGTGCCCGTCGGGGAGCCGGACTCGGCGCACAACGCCCTTTCGATCAGCAACACGGCGTTCAACGTGGCCAACTTCCGTCCGTCCGGCGACTGCAACCACAACGGCATCTGCGACGACGAGGAAGTCGCGAGCGGGGCGGCGGACGACTGCAACGGCAACGGCAAGCCCGATGACTGCGAACCGGACTGCAACGCCAACGGCCAGGCCGACGAGTGTGACATCGACGGTGGAGGAAGTGACGACTGCAACGCAAACGGTGTCCCGGACGAGTGCGAACCGGACTGCAACGGTAACGATGTGGCTGACGATTGCGACATCGCCGAGGGTACGGCCGCCGACTGTAATGAAAACCTGGTGCTCGACGTCTGCGACATCGCCGACGGGTTCAGCATAGACTGCAGCGGAAACGGTGTTCCCGACGAGTGCGAGCCGGACTGCAACCACAACGGCGTCCAGGACGCTTGCGACATCAGGGACGGCACAAGTACGGACCTCAATTCAAACGGGAAGCTCGACGAGTGCGAAGCGGACTGCAACGCCAACGGCATCGTCGACTCCGTGGATGTCACCAACGGAACAAGCGACGACGACGACGGCAACGGCGTGCCCGACGAGTGTGAAGGGCCCGCCTGCGAGATCCAGCAGTTCTTCGGCTCCGAGTCAACAACTGGAGGGCTCTTTGGCCGGTGCGTTCACGTGAGCGGAGACGTCGCCATTGTTGGTGAGATGCGCCACGACCACGCCTGTCCGGGTGACCCGTACTGCTGGTCCGGAGCCGCGTACGTCTTCCGGCGCGTCCCGGGCACGATGGAATGGGCGGAGGAGGCTAAGCTCACCGCATCCGACGCCGCGCAGGGTGACAACTTCGGTTTCAGTGTTTCGATCGACGGTGATGTGGCCGTTGTTGGCTCATACGGGACCGACGCAGGCGGTGGCAACTCCGGGGCAGCCTACGTCTATCGCAGGAACCCGGATGCATCGGAGTGGGTTCAGGAGGCAAAGCTTTCACCGTCCGACGGGACGTCCTTCGTCCGCTTTGGAACCGGTGTATCCGTCAGCGGGGACGCAATCCTGGCGGGGACCC
>CBDUZY010000519.1:0-2832 GCA_965371825.1 uncultured bacterium | reverse complement strand
ACACGGTCGGGCCGTCCGTAGTCGATCAGCGCTTGCCACGGTTCCGTCCGCCTCGCGAGATGACCAAGGAAGACATCGAGATCTGCATCGCGGAGCACGCCGAGGGTGCGCGGCGATGCGCCGAGGCCGGCTTCGACGCCGTCGAGATTTCCGGAATCGTCGGCTACCTGCTATCCAACTTCATCTCTCCCTACACCAACACGAGAACCGACGAATTCGGCGGTAGCGTGAAGGGACGAGCGGAGTTTCCGCGGCGAATCGTGGAGGGCATCCGCAAACAGGTCGGACCGGACTACCCGATAGTTATCCGCCTGTGCGGAGAGGAACTGCTCGGTGACCGCGGCGGCAACACCCCGGAGGAGAGCCTCGAGATCAACCGGATAATCTGCGGTGCCGGCGTGGACATGCTCTCCGTCACCGTCGGCTGGCAGGAATCGGCCGAGTCGGTGATCTCACGCGACATCCCGCAAGGTCACTGGCTGCACGTCGCCCGCCGTTTCAAGAACGAACTCGAGATGCCGATCTGCATGGCCTATCGCCTGTTCGAGCCCGAGTATCCGGAGGCCGCCCTTGCTGAGGGAATCATCGACTTTTGGGAGAGCTGTCGGGCGATGATTGCCGACCCCATGCTGCCCACGAAGATCCTCGAAGGCCGGGAGAACGAGATCATCCCCTGCATGGCCTGCAACATCTGCCTGGCGAGGCTCTTCAGGGACGCCGAGCTGACCTGCGGTGTGAGGCCCACACTGGGCCACGAGAGTGAGGCTGACTGGGGCTTCTACGGGTTCACGCCGACGACGGAAAAGAAAAAGATCATGATCGTGGGCGCGGGTCTTGCGGGAATGCAGGCCGGTGCGATCGCCGCGGAGAAGGGCCACGACGTGACACTCTACGAGAAGAAGGACAAGGTCGGCGGTCAGGCGACCGTCGCCGCGAATGGGCCGTGGGGCGACGACGAGTTCATGCGCCTCGTGAATCACCTCCAGCTTCGCTGCGAGAAGGCCGGCGCCGAGATCGTTACCGGCAAGACGGTGACAACTGAACTGATCGAGAAGGAGGCGCCGGACAAGCTCATCATCGCAACGGGCGCATTGCCCGATCGCGGAGCTTTCCCCGGCGGCGACGGTGACAACGTCACCACCTGCCTGGAGGTCATGGACGGTACGGTGAAGCCCGGCAAGCGCGTGGTGGTCGTGGGTGACAAGGGCGTGGCGATCTCCACTGCGCTGTTTCTGGTGGACAAAGGTGAGTACGAGGTCTCCATCGTCGGACCGGTCAAGAAGTTCGGCCTGGACGTCAACCCCTCATACATCTGGCGCTACATAAAGAAGCTCAAGAGTGCCGGGGTGAGGCAGTACACGAAGCACAAGATCAAGGAGCTTACGCGAGAGGGCGTGGTCGCCGTGGATCCCGACGGCAAGGAGATCATGATCGAGTGTGACACCGTTGTCCTCGCCAACATGGCCCCCCACAAGGAGCTCGAGTACAAGGCGAAAGAGAGCGATGTGTACGTCATCGGCGACGCCGCGGCGACTCGGCGGGCCAACGGCGCCATACACGACGGATACAGGCTTGCGATGAAGTTCTGACTGCTAAGAGGCGAGGACGAGCTTCGGCGAACTGGGCCCGAGTCGGGCTATATGTAGGATTTGGACCCAAGGGGTAAGGCAATGTTCCCGGTCGTAAACACCTTCAAATGTGACGGCTGCGGCGTGTGCATCATTAGGTGCCCGGCGCAGATCATGGGCCTTATAAACGGCAAGGCCGCCTACTTGCAGTCGCTGTGCGAGGAGTGCGGCATCTGCGCCGAGGTCTGCCCGGTGGGCGGAATCGACTTCGAGCTTCCTAGATTCTACGGCGAAGAGAAGGTCCACGAAGCATACGCGTTCAAACGATAGAGACCCGAGCCGCGGGCGGAATGGAATCCCGACTTGTCGGGAGCCCGCGCGAGCTATCCCGGTGTAGGCCCTGCGCCCGCGCGGCTTGTCACAACGCATTCAAGGAAAAAAAGCACGATGGAAATACCCCTCGAAACGCGGTTCAAGGTCCTCTGTGAGATCGTTCGGGCTCAGCACTTCGCCTGGCGGGAGGCCGCCCTGGCGATGGCCCCTGGCGTCGACCCGAAGGAACTGGGCGACAAGATGTGGGAGATCACCGGCGTGCAGACGGCCAAGGCCTATCTGAAGCGCCTGGATCCCGAAAAGCCACTGGCCGAGCAGGTAGCCAAGTCTATTGCATGGTCATCGGTCTGCATGGGCGAAAGCGCCACGGTCGAGAAGGGCGAAGGAGACGAGGCCTTCTTGAGACACGCCGACTGCCCGTGGTACCACTGGCACAAACGCCTCGGAATCCTCGAAGAAGACCAGCCGGGTTGCGACACCTGGTTCTTCACGACCGTCGCGGAAGTCAACAAGGCCCTGGGAACCAACATCAAGATCGAGACGAAGTGTTCTCTTCCAGGAGGAAGTGACTGCTGCCTACGCCGCATCTGGGTCGAGTAGCTCTACCTGCGGCACCGGGTTTTCATCGTTCCGCCCCGTCGGGCTGCGTGACAGGGCTGATCTTGAGCAGCAGGCGTCGTATTCTCCTCGGCTCGGCCGCGATCACCCGAAAGGCGACGTTGTTGTGCTCGCAGGTCTCGCCCACCTTGGGAATCCTCCCGAGCGTGCTGAAGACGAACCCGCCGATGGTCTCGTAATCCTGATCGTCCGGCAGTTCAATGCCGAGTTCGTCGGCGAGATCGTCGATCCGCATACGTGCGTCTACTTCGTACGTCGTGTCGTCGATCCTCTTTATTGCCACCGGTGAACTGGTGTCGTACTCGTCCTCCAG
>CBDUZY010000518.1:0-2832 GCA_965371825.1 uncultured bacterium | reverse complement strand
CGCGTCGAATAGGCGGGGATGGGCGAGTACACCGCGTATCGCCCGCATGAGGATGTTCCGCCCCTTTGCCGTCGGACCGGCGGATGTCGGACCGGCGGATGTCGCCCCGCCGTGGGCACGCGAGCGGGCACCGGAGCTGTTGGCTACCGCACAAGCCGCCATTTTTCAGTCAATCGCCAAGCCGGTCTTCGCGGAGGCGCTCTGGGAGAGTCGCCGGCGCCACATCCCGGCTGAACCTTTCCGACGCCGCCGCGCCGCGGCGGAACGAGTCTCCAAGCGGAACTTGAGCAGTTCCCAGCAAATCCGCGCCGACACCAGCAAGGGCCACCTCGAAAGGAAGGACACTCCCGCGCTTCGCCGCTCGAACGGAGTGTCGACCTCGGCGATGATGTAACCGAGCGAGCCGGCGGCTACTCCGATGAAGCTCTGGTAGTATCGATAGAAGTAGCGATGCCGGAGAATGTTCGCCAGGGCGTCGCGCCGAGCGAGAATGAAACCGGACTTGCTGTCACGCAGTTTCATGCCGAACGCGAAGTTCAGCAATAAGTTCAGCCCGCGGCTGAACACGTGGCAACGCCTGACGCCGGTAGTGGGTCGGCGCACTCCCTGAACCATGTCCGGAACTTCGCGAATATAGGCGAGGTAAAGCAGGGCGATGTCTTCCGGGCGGTTCTGAAGGTCGGCATCGATCAGGCAAACGAGATGCCCCGAGGAAGCGTCGAACCCGCTTCGCCAGGCGCTCTCGATACCTCGATTGAACGCATGCCGCACTCCACGCACCCGTTCGTCGTCACCCGCCCGAGTGTTGATCAACTCCCACGTTCGATCTCGGCTTCCATCGTCGACGAGCAGCAGCTCGGCCGAGATTCTCATCTCGTCAAAGACCGCCAGCGTGCGATCCACCAGTGGATCAACGTTGCCTTCCTCATTGAAGCACGGCGCGATCACGGACATGGTGATCGACCCGTCGGGGCTCCCGCCCGCCATCTCGAGGTCGTCGGTCATTGCGGAAGACTCCGCACGGCGTACTGGGAGATCCGCTCGCGCTGAGAGGTCATGTCGCCCGTGGTTCCGTGGAGCGCGACGTCGTCGAGATGCGCGGAACGGACGACCGGTTCGGCCACGTCCTCGCATCGCCCGAGCAGGCTCTTGATGCACTCGGCTGTCATCATCGCGTTCCAGTGCCTGCGGTCGAAGCTGTGTGTCCCGCACATCCACAGGTTGACCGGCGTGGGCAGTCCGTCCTTGACCTTTCGCTCGAGCACAAGCGATCCCGAAGGAAGCAGCTTCTCCGCCGCCTTGTGGACGATCCATTTGCCAATGCCGTCACGAAACCGAAGCGAGTCATCGAGCGAGAAGGCGAACTCGACCAGGCGATGGTCCAGGAAGGGGCAGCGGTTCTCGATGCCGTGGGCCATGCACATCCGATCGCCCATCTGCAGGAGTGGTTGGAGGAAGATGCGGCTTTCGATGTAGGCGACGTTCTGCGGTGTCGACCTGCGGGAACTCCATTGGTCCGCGAGGTGCATCTTCATCAATGCCGCCCCGGCGAGCCCCGACCGCGAGGCCATTCGGCAAAAGCGATCCAGATCGCCCCCGTGGTAACGCTGCAACATCGAGGCGTAGTGACGCCGCTTGGCATCGTCCCCGTTCGTACGCTCTCCCAGCAGCAACTCGTTTCGGGCATATCCGGCGAACAGCTCGTCCGACCCCTCGCCCGACAGGGCAACCTTGTAGCCGTGGTCGTGGCAAGCCTTCGCCAGACGATAAAGCGGGAACACGCTGAACGAACCGGTCGGCATCTCCAGATGATGACTCATAGCCGCGAGATCATTCAGAAATTGCGCCCGGGTGGGCCTCACGAAGTGAGCGGTGATTCCCAGCCTGTCGGCGAGGTCGCGCACGTAGCTCTCCTCGTTGATCGTGTCGATGAACTCGTCGAACTGGCAGGTGAAGGCCTCCTCGACGCCGCTCAGCCTGGCGATCAGCGATGAATCGAGTCCGCCGGCGAGCAGGAGGGTCACCGGAACGTCGCTGCGCATCCGGAGTCGCACCGAATCCTCCAATAGCCCGATGAACGTATCAACCGCACTCCGTTCGTCGCTGATCCTTCCGCCCACCTGGTGCTCGATATCCCAGTATGCCCTGGTGTGACTCGTGCCGCGCTCCAGATCGTGGATCAGATAATGTCCGGGGCGAAGAGACAGAATGCCGTCGTATAGCGTGTGTTCGTTGAAACAGAATTCGAACAGATCGAAAAGCTCGTGGCTGGCGAACCGAAGATTCGAGAATGCCTTGATCTCCGAAGCGAACTCGAACGTCGCACCGTCGCACCTGTAGAAAAAGGGCTTTTGGCCCATGCGATCGCGGGCGCAGAAGAACCGTTCTCCGTCCCAGACGACCAGAGCGAACATGCCGTTGAAGCGGTTCAGACACTCGGGGCCCCATTGCAGGTAGGACGCGAGAGCGACTTCGGTGTCGGTGGACGTGTGGAACGTCCAGCCGAGGTTCACCAGTTCGGCGCGTAGCTCGGGGTGGTTGTAGATCTCGCCGTTGAAGAGAATAACGCTGTCGCCTATGCGAACCGGAAGGTCGATATCATGTCGATCCACCACGTTGAGCCGGGTTTGCCCCAGCGTAACCACACCGTGGTCGGCCGTGTCGATAGTGGTCAGGCTGCTCTGATCCGGACCACGATGGGCAAGTCGGCGCAGGTTACGCTCATCGAAGCCGGTGTTGATGCCGCCGAGTATGCCACACATGGTTAGACCTTCCTCGCTCGACAGCTTATCCCGGCCTCCTGCACGTCCCAGGCCTGGATCTCCCAACCCT
>CBDUZY010000517.1:0-2839 GCA_965371825.1 uncultured bacterium | reverse complement strand
TATCGATTCGACGAGAGTTACTGCAAGGGCTGCGGTCTGTGCGCGGCGGAATGTCCGCGCGGAGTCGTCATCATGGCGGATCTATAGCACTCGTGGCCGGCGAAGGATAGAGCGAAGGGTTGTCGCAAACACGGATGACGGAGACGGAGAATGGCACGCGCACTTGTTACGGGTAACCACGCAGCCGGTCATGCACTCGCGATGGCGGGAGAGGCAAACCGCACCGCCCGCGGATGCGCATCCGGTGCCTATCCGATTACGCCCCAGACGGAAATCATAGAGTTCCTTCGGGCGTTCGACTTCACCAAGGGGAAGATTGTCGCCGTCGAGTCCGAGCACAGCGCGATGGGCGTCTGCATGGGGGCGTCGCTCGCCGGGGCACGGGCCTTCACCGCGAGTTCGGCGAACGGCCTGTCGTACATGAACGAGAACATCTTCGCCGCGGGATACTACCGCCTCCCGATCGTTCTGATCGCCGTCAACCGAACGCTCGGCCCGCCGTGGAACATCTGGGTCGATCAGGGCGATAGCCTGGCTCTTCGCGACGCCGCTATGCTCCAGTTCTACACCGGTTCCCATCAGGACCTCGTGGATACGATCCTGCTTGCGTTCCGCGTTGCGGAGGATGAGCGCGTCTTGCTCCCGGCCCTCGTAGCCCTGGATGGTTTCGTAACCTCGCACACGCAGATGGGCGTCGACCTCCCCGAGCAGAAACTCGTTGACCGTTATCTACCGCCGTGCAACGTGCCGCATCGCTTGAGACCGGACCATCCGACGACGGTAGGGGGGTTGACCTGGCCTCGGGAGACCGAGCGCCACCGTCGTGACATTCAGGAGGCGATGTATCGCGTGCCCGAGGTGCTCGGTGAGGCCGTCGCCGAGTTCGAGAAGATCTTCGGGCGCAGGCCTCTCACCTCCCTAGCGGCCGAGCAGACCGAGGATGCCGAGATAGTCCTGGTCGCATGTAACACGATGGCTCAGACCGTTCGCCGCGTGGTCAAGGCCCGCCGAGAGAAGGGCGAGCGGATCGGCATGATCCAGGCTAGGCTTTTCAGGCCGTTTCCCAGAAAGGAAATGGTCGAGGCGGTCGGTTCGGCGAAACGTGTCGCGGTGCTCGACCGCAACCACTCGCCGGGATCGGGCGGCATCTTCTGGCAGGAGATTGTCACCAGCTTCCAAGGCCGGTCCGACGTGATGATCCAGGATTATCTGGTGGGGCTGGGTGGCGGCGACGTGACACCCAAGTTTATCGACGAGATCATCGACGATATCGCCACTCGTAAGAGCGTCGGCGAGCCCGTCTGGAAGGAGGTGGCCGCGTGACCAAAACAGCCACGGATCAAGCCGCGATTCCGCACGACCATCTCCTCCGCCCGGGTAACACCAACTGCGCCGGTTGCGGAATGTCGCTGGGCCTGCGCTGGATGGAGGAGGCCTTCGACGGCGAGGTTCCATTCATGGTGATTCCGGCTTCGTGCAGTATCGTGACCGCCGGTGCCTTCCCGACGACAGCCTATGGGGCGCCCGTCGCAGCCTCGACCTTCGCCAGCGCTGCGGCGTTCGCCAGCGGACTTACCGCCGTCGGAGAGCTCAACGGCGAGTCCAACCCTGTCGTTTGCTGGGCCGGCGACGGCGGCACGTACGACATCGGTGTCGCGACCCTGTCAGCCGCAGCCGAGCGCAACGAGGACATGATCTACGTCTGTTACGACAACGAGATCTACGGCAACACCGGCGGACAGCGCAGCAGCGCCACTCCGGAAGGCGTCGTAACCAGCACCACCGCGAAGGGTAAGTCCGAGCGCAAGAAGGACATCGTGTCGATCATGGCCGCCCATCGGATTCCGTACGCCGCGACGCTGTCCGTCGCCCATCGCGACGATTTCCTACGCAAGTTCCGCCTGGCCCAAAGCATCCGCGGCTTCAAGTTTCTGCTCATGCTGTCGCCGTGCCCGACGGGTTGGAAGTCCGAGCCGGAAGAGAGCGTCGAGCTGATCCGCGAGGCCGTCGGCTGCGGCTTGTTTCCCGTGTATGAGGTCTTCGACGGCTTGCGTTATCGGATCAACGCCCATCCCGGCGGGGCGGTTCTCGAGGATTACATCTCCCGCCAGCGTCGCTACTCCGGCCGCACCATCGACCCGAAGCTGATGAAGTCCCGCATCGACGAGCAGTGGTCCTTCCTAACCGGCATGGCCGACGCCTTCCCCGCGGATGACGATCCGATGGAAGCGCCGAGCAACGGCAAGTAAGTCGGGCTCTGCCCGACGCTGGATGTCGACCAGCATTCTGGATCGGAATACGATGTTCATTCGCCTGGGCCCGTTGAGCGCAGACGAGGTCCATATGAGATCGTACGGGCGCGTCCAGCGCCCGACATTCCCTGCCCCTCAGAAGTGGGAGGAAAAGCGTGGCACGTTGTTCGACCCGACCGCGTTCGGGCCCGAACAGAGTTGGACGTGCTCGTGCGAGAAAATGCGCGGAGAGGCGAACGAGGAAATGATCTGCGACGAGTGTGGGACTCGCGTCGGCGACGCACCAACGTTGCGACGCACGCGGTTCGGACACATCGACCTTTGCGGGAGGATAGCCCATCCTCTGTCGGAGGGTTCGACGATCGGCGCGATTCCAGTCCTTCCGATTGCCTTCCGGCATGATCGCGGTGAAGACGACCTTGACTACCTGTACGCACGCGTGGTCGAGGGAAACGCCAAGGCGACTACCCCGATGCCACCATCCGGCGGACTTGAGACGGCCGTCCGTCAACTCTTCGCCAATGACTACACGAGCACGCCTCCTACAATGTTGCAAAACTCTCGATAATCCCGGAAACGGTCATCTC